>NZ_BAGX02000033.1 GCF_000320505.1 Methanobrevibacter boviskoreani JH1 | reverse complement strand
TAAAAATATTTAAAAATAACCATTAAATCTAAATTTAAAAAAGATTGACTAAGTTAATTAAAAAAAATTTAATAACTAGAATATGGCTCTACCATTAACACCTAAAAAAATAATCCCTACCAAATAATAAAAAAATGAATCTACCATTATTACCCAAAAAATAATTCCACCAGATAATTAGAATATGGCTCTACCTGCATTACTTAAAAAATAATCCTACCAAATAATTGGATCATAGATTCATCATTATTTACCTAAAAAATAATAATACTATTTCTCAATAATCTCAAAACCATTATTAGAAGCAGAACTAATTAATACAATATCATCTTCATCCAAATAATTTTTAGTTTTATCTACAATATCACTGTTTTTATCATCAAAGAATGCGTAAATACAAGGTCCAAAAGAACTTATACCCACACCATAAGCACCATTTTCCTTAATAAATCTCATAAGATTCTGAGTTTTCTCATCTTGTAGGTCTATCATTACCTTATTAAACCCTTTATACTGGATATCATTTACAGCTTTTCCAAACTCTTCAATGTCACCTTCAAGTAAAAAAGGTACAAGATTCATGAAGATAATATGCGCCATTTCCTCAACATCATGGGATGGAACAGGACATGTATCTTGAAAGATGTTTACCTCCCTATTACCATTAATATTGTTACCTGATTTGGCAAATGCAAGCATTATTTTCCAATCTTCTGGAAAATCATATCTACCAATAAGCTTTGGTGGTTTTGCAGGAGATACAGAGGATGGTAAAAAGTCAGGTTTTTCACTACGACTATGGCCCCCATCTACAATAAATCCCCCATTATCAAATGCAAAAGTACCTATCCCAGAGGTACCTCCTCTACCAACAATTGCAGATAATTCAACTGCAGATACCTCAATACCTTTTAATTCCGTGATAATTTTAGCAGTAGCTAGAGCTATCTGTGTTCCAGAACCTAAACCACTATGATTTGGAATATGTTCAAGAACTTCAAAATCAAAACCTTCCTCAATGTTATAATAATCACAAACTATTTTTGCTGTTTCTTTAATTTTAGAACTATACTCAGATATAGCATCATCATTAAGTTCCTCTTTAAATTCGACAGTGATATTATTACTTTGTGAAAAATCTCCTTTTAAAACTAGATTTGGTTTACTTAATGTAAGACCAATTCCTCCGTCCATTCTACCATTTGATCCATCCATATTAATAAGAGCCATATGAAGACGGGATGGTGTTTTTATTATCATTTAATTTTCCTCAACCAATTAATACTTTTATAAAATCAAGATTTACCATTTTAAATTTTTCCAAACCAAAAAAAATACCATTATAAAATCAGGATTTTATAAAAATTTTTTTAACTTCATATATATTTCTAAATTAAATACCTTAAATTTTTCCTTAAAAAAGAAATAGTAAAATATAATAAATCAATTAAAAATTAGTAAATTTAATATTTTAAAAAATTAATAAAAAATAGATTAAAAATAGCAAATAAGTATCAAACTTATTTAGCTTTTATTTTCTATATCTAAAACTTCTTTTACAGCTTCTTTAGTATAAGGAACTGAGAATTCTTCCTCAATACCGGATCTGTATCTTGAGTTCATTGTACAGAATGGTATGATTCTACCATCAGGAACTGCATAATGAATAATACATTTTTGAACCCTGTCCTCATCAAAGTTGTATGGATCCATAAAGTGCATACAGGAAATCAACATGGCATTCTTAGAGAATTCGCCTAAAGCATCATAGGACTTGTTCTTAAATACCTCATAAAGGATATGTTTAATATCCAAACCGTTTGGTGCTTTATCAGTATCTATAAAGCTGGACAAGTTTTTAATAGCACTTGCTGCAATTCTTGTTTTAGCTGCAAATTTACCTTCGTTAATCTTGTTAGCACTTTCATCCAAGAAACCTAGGAATTTATCAACATCAATGAAATCAGTGATAGGAATGTATTTAGAGTTTCCATCCTCATCAGTATCTAAAAATACATAGGTTGCTGTACCACAGTGTTGGTGACAGTTTAACATGATTGGATCTACACTGTCATCTAAAGCATAGATGAATCTTGTGACAGGTTCAACTGAGGAAGGTGGATAGAAAGCACTGGTGGTAACTTGACCATCCAATTGTGTTTCGACTTCTTTTTGGAAATCTGGAATGGTGATTCTTTGTTGTTCTACAAGATTGGTATCAATTCTTCCAGAGAAGGATACAGGTTGGAAGTTAACACCATAGATAATATCCCTATTGTCAAATGCAAATTTAATGATGTCTCCAACTTGCTGATCATTTACACCTTTGACTAGTGTAGGTACAAGTACCATACCTAGTTCCGCTTCCCTACATCTTTCAATAGCTTTAAGTTTCTGTGGAAGTAGGTTTTTACCACGGTTGTTAATATAAGGCTCTTCAGTTACACCATCGAATTGCATGTAAACTGTGTTAAGGCCTGCTTCTTTAAGCTCCTCAGCATAGCCTTTCTTCCTTCCAAGTCTTAAACCATTGGTAGCAATTTGAACATGAACAAATCCCTCATCCTTAGCCATCTTAATAAGTTCAGGTAAATCGTTTCTTACAGTAGGCTCTCCACCAGCATATTGGATAGCAGGAGTAGGAACTGGTTTAAGATTCCTTAGGTTTTGAAGCATCATCCTGATTTCAGCCCGGGTAGGTTCAAATAATCGTTTACTTACTGCCGCATTAGCAAAACATACTGGACATTTAAGATTACATCTGTTTGTAACGTCAATTAAACCTAAAACTGTTGAGGTTTGATGTTGCTCACATAAACCACAATTGTTAGGACAACCAGAATTACGTTTAATCTGAGGATTATCAATTTTTGTAGCAGTAGTTGGGAAACTATCTGCCTTTTCATAAAGTTTTGCATCACTCCAATAAGTGTTAGTAAACTCCCCGTGTTCAGGACATGTTTTTTTAATCATTATTTTTCCGTTTTCCTCATAGACTTCAGCGTCTACAGGTTTAAAACATTCCGGACATAGACTTTTGGTTTTTTTAATCAAATAATCACCTATATTTTTAAAATAACATTACCTATAATAATAAAGTTTAAATTAAAAATTTATTAAAATGAAAAAGTAATATAAAAACAAAATAAAATTTAAACTAATTAAATTATTAATTATTATAATATTTAAATATATTTATAACAATGAATATTTAAATTTTTAGAAAAATATTAGAAAACTATTTTTAAAAGGATAATTAAATCTAATAATGTTTATAGAATTTACTTGGGGAAAAAATGAACATTGATTTTTTTTATATTGGTATCTTATGTGTAGTTTCAATTTATTTTATGTTACCTGCATACCTATCCAATATTAGTGGCCTTATATTTGGGGGAGGTACACCATTAGATTTTGGTCATAAAACCAAAGACGGACATGACATAATTGGTAAAGGATGTACCTGGAGAGGACTAATAGCAGGTACTATTATCGGAACTATTGTAGGTGGTCTTCAGGGAATTTACACGCCAACACTTATCCAATTATCCTATGGAATTATCCCTTTGATTACATATAACGGACTATATCAAGGTTTACTTATTGGATTCTTACTTGGCCTAGGGGCTTTGCTTGGTGATGCCAGTGGAAGTTTCATTAAAAGAAGAATCAACATACAACAAGGCGAACCTGCACCAATACTTGATCAGCTAGATTTCGTATTTGGAGCATTAATTATATCTGCATTTGCAATAAGACTTGATTGGCAGGTTATAATTACAATATGTATTTTAACTTTATTCCTACACCTATTCACCAATATGATAGCATATTTAATTGGTGCAAAAGATGTGTGGTATTAAATTCTTCACTTGAAACCCTATTTTTATTTTTTTATTTTTTAAAATATTTTCTACAAATCTTAAAAGTTTGAATAGATACTCTTAAAATCAAATAACAAAAAAATCATTGATAAAAAAAATCGCCTTTTTATTAAAATTCAATTCTTTTTCCGAAATCATCATAATCTTTTTTATAAAGATTATTATAATATATTTCAAAAGATGATTCCGGTAATGCTCTTCTGTATTTTATCATTTTATTCCACATTGAATTAGCTTCATCTTTATTTATTATATTTTTATCAAACAATATCCCCAACAAGTAAGCCGTGGTTAATAAAGGTAATTCAAAATAATCAACATAAAATTTAATATCTTTAAAATTATTTGATGCCAAAATACCTTTATTTTCATAGGCCAAAGTGATTGCTGCAGCTTCACCTTTACCTATTCTACAACCTTTATACAGGTTTCCATTAATAATATTTCTATAATTTAAATATTCTGCTGTTCCGGCATTTAAATCAACTATTTTTACAAAATTATCCTTAATCAATTCTTGTAAGTTATTTTTTACATTTTCTGGGGTTCCTTCACATGTTAATTCCTCATAAACTTGTGAAGGTATATTAATTTCATGAAAGAGTTCTTTCAAAAGGTTTCCCTCGTTAATTATTAAAAAAGAGGATAAACAATCAGAATCATAAAAAGTTTGTTTTTTAATCAATTTAATCCTCCTTTAAATTATATACAATATCTGATCTATAATTCTTTATTAAGATTTCCTCCATTAGACCTTTTGAAATTAAACCCCTTTCATAACTTTTATTCACCAAAGGAATCAATTTACCTAACATGTAAAATTTCTTATCATTTGGTGATTCATTATATAATGTTAAATCATAGCCTAAATTCATAGCATTAATTTTTATAGAACTCTTAAATTTATCAAACTCTCTTTGAGATATATAATCCTCATTTTTAAGCCTAAATAACATTGAATGATGACTAATCTGGAAAAATTGCTCACATTTTATAATATCTTCAAGATTCCACTTGTTAATATTATTATTTTCAATAAACTTTTCTAATCCGCATGATGGTAATAAAAAATAAGAGGCAAAGTTATTAGCCAGTATCTCATTTTCATTATTAAAATTAGTACCGCAAACAGACCAATTATTATCCCCATCAAATAACAAATGATATAACTCATGAGCCAAAGTGAAATTCTGTCTTCCCTTAGTATGATTAGAATTAATCATGATTATTTGATTTTTATCATTCTTACAACAACAGCCACTAATAGATTGATTCATATCATACCATAACAAAGTTAGATCCTTAATCTTATCTAAAACCAATGGAAAAATATCAATTGGACTATGTGTGTTTATATCCCATCTATCTCTTAGCCTAATAGCTAGTTTCTCTTCTTTTTCCATAAATCTTATTCCCCATCATTTAATTCCTCTAATAAGTTTAAGTACTTCATTGTCTCATTAATTTTACTTACAACATTTAAATCATAATCCTTTTTATCAAGTCGAAATGCTATTTTCTGAGGATTATACACATCAGATTCACCTAAAAGATACTCTGGAGAACAATCATATAACAAACATACCTTATCCAAGGAACTTACATTTAAATTTCTTTTGCCCTTTTCAATCTTTGAGTAATTACTTTGATCCAAATCAAGATAATTACTTATTTGTTCCTGAGTTAAATTATTAAGTTTCCTTAATTTTTCAAGTCTTTCACCAAGTTTTTCACCCATTTTAAACACCTTGCCTCCCAAATAATTAATTTAATATTTGACCTATAAAATATATATTTTTTTCCATTTATTTAGGTCAAAGTATAAAATTTAATTGATACTTGATTTTTCATTCCCATAAAATAAATGTTAAATCTAAAAATAACTTATATTTTTAACTATACATCAAAAATAAGAATATAATTTTTGTTAAACTAAATAATATAATATTATAATAATTTAAATAAAAAAATTAAAATAAAACTATTGAATATTGAAAATTAAAAGATCAAATATACCTAATTTAAGAAAAACAGCTAAAAATAATAAAAAAATAAAAACTCAAAAAATAGGTAAATTATGGGAAAATCGAGACAAAAATAAATTTAGTAGAAAAATAGCTAATAAACAACCTATTAAAAAAAATAACCAAGATTTTAAAAAAAAAAATCAGAATTCAAAAAAAATGGATAAAAAAAATAAAAAGTGATTAAGAGTTTCTTAAAAACTCTTCAGTCAATATTGCAGTTCCTACAGCAGGTGCTACAACACATTCCTCATCTGTTAAGAATTCATCCATAGATTTAACAGTCAGACCTAATGATTCTGCAGCAGGTCTATCTATAATATCTTTACCAAGACCGGTTACAACGATAGTATCTAGTCCTTCCCTTTCTGATACTTCACCAATAGCCCCTGCAACTTGTTTAATTTGAGCTTGATGAATGTTTTCAGATAATTGTTTAATATCATCCTCACTTAACATGTCTAAATCTGCACATAACACTCTTGCAATACGTCTTTCACATTCGATGATAGATTTTCCCTTTCCATCATTAGTATTACAGACATAATCATCCTGATTGATTAAACCTAAAACCATATAAATATCAGCGGTTTCGGCAAATAGCTCAGAACCAACCCTATATTCAATAGTTTCACCATCCTTTTCAAGAGGGACCTTATCTAAAAATGCACATAGATTAGTTCTTAATGTACCAGTGTATACAAGTTCACCAGTACCTAACCTTTCCATATCTGAACGACCTTTAGCGCATTCCTTTCCATTTTTAACTGGGATAATATCGGTTGTAGTACTTCCAGTATCTACAAATATACAATCATCAGCGATTTTACTTGCAATTGGTGCTGTTGCAATCCAGTTTGCAGCTGCGGCTTTAAGTGGATCTTTTCTTAAATCCTCAGGAGATTTTACACCATCAAGAGTAATGTATCCTAGAGGAACATCAAAGACGTTTTCACATTTACCTGCAACATCCAATATCCCATCTTTTTTGGTGTTATATGCGTCCACAAGTTCCGCAGTCATTGAGATACCTACACCATCAAGTTCATCAAGAGGGCAGATATTCTCAATTAATTCTTTTAAAACATCTTCAAGTGTATCATTTTCACTCCACATTGGTAAAAATGAGAAATCAGTTTCTATATTTTTTATTTCTCCATTATTATCAAAATCAACAATAGCTAAATCAGTGTTTGCACCACCAATATCAAAACCTGCTATTTTCATTAAATAAACTCCTTATAAATAATTTGAATTGAAATTTTAAAATAATTGTAATAATTATTAGAAAACAATATTCTAATTTTAAGAATATAATAATTATATAAGATTCTATTATAATTAAATCTTACATTTTAAAAAATAGTTTCTAATTAAAAAATTAAAAAGGTAAAAATCAGATAGAAGATATTCTCTAAAAAAAATATTTTAATTGGAAAAGAATATTTTTAAAAATTAAAAAATTAAAGGTTAAAAACGTTATATGAAATAATAAAATCCATTTAAAAGTTTTTAATATGTTAATTCTTAAGCCTTTTCAAGCTTCAATAGTCCATCCTTTTTATAGAATTTAACGGGATATTTAACAGGTATATCCTTAATATCTTCAATAGATATTTTACCGTCTATTAAATCTATAATGGTTTGACCAATATTCATATCCAAAGCTTGTCTTAAGCCTACATAAGGTGTTGTAAATCTTGAATTTATCTCAATAATATAGACTTCAAATTTACCATTATCCTTTTTATTGGCAATTAAGTCTACACCAATAAAACCTTTAAGTCCTTCAATAGCCTTAACAGCTTCAACGGCTGAGTCAAATATCTGATTTAAAGCAGGATGATTATATAGAACCTGGCCACCAAGATATTGTTGTTTATCCTTTGATATGGTTACAAATTGTTTATTTAGGCTTACTGGTATAGCATCAACACCGTCACTTATAAGGCTCACACTTAATACCTCACCTTCAATATATTCCTGGATTAGAACATCACTGCCTTCCGCAAAGACGTTTTCCAAATCATCAATATCTTCCCTTGACTCGATGATCTTGATATCCTCACAGTCCACACCATTTATAGGTTTTGCAATGAATTTATTTTTAATTTCCAGATTGTCTATCAACTCATCATCCAGACCGTATTCATAATTTTCCTTATCCATATTATAAGATTTAAGATTGAACAATATTGGTTTTTTCCAGAATATATCAGAATCCAAAGTGATTTTATAGGTAAATGGCTGAATTGCATCGGATTTTAATGCTTGATACATTTTGAATTTATCTGAGCATATACCTGTTGACTCTGCATTGGACACATAAAGCTTTACATCATTATCCTCTAGGAATTTTGTTAAATCATAAAGATTGTTCTCTTCCTCAGATGCTATAAATATGGATTTCTTAAATTTACGGACATTTTCTATTAGAAAATCCTCTAAAGCGTTATCGGATTTATCCTCATCAAGGACAATTATATTTGCATCCTTACCATCTGCAAGATAGGAATACTTTTTACTTAAAAGAAAGTATACATCCTCATCTTTTAAATCGTCAACCAATCCACTTACAAGTGCCGCCGCTTCGGAACTAATACATAAATCATCTAAACCTGTAGAGGTATAATATTCAAATACCAATATAGAGTTTTCATTTACAGAACTTAAATCATAAGACATAATATCATCATAAATATTTTAAAAAAAGTTAAAATTAAAAATATTATTAATATAACATTTCATCTAAGCCATATTGATTAAACAAGATAATTGAATCTTTAATATTTAAATCGGGACTAGGGAAAACCATTGAATCATTCTTATATACGACCCTTACAAGAGTGTTATGGATATCCTCGAATTCCTCGACAGTGATGTTCTCATCAACATGTCTCATTTCAACATCAAAGGTGGTCATTATCCTATGAGGTGATTCGATCTTTAAATCGTCATTGTCATAGGCCTTCTCAATAACATCCAACATTTGACTTGCTGCAGAGCCGTCACCATATGGATTCTTGGCATTTTTCATCTTATTATAGAATTCCTTATTGTTTAAGATTTTATCTGCAGTTACAAGTATGGTTTCCTTATCCGCACCTACAAGAATATTTCCACCGGCAGTGACTGTTTCAGGTCTTTCAGTGTTATATCTTAAGGTCAATGCAGGAACATTTAATGTGATAGCCTCTTCCTGGAGACCTCCAGAATCAGTTAGGATTATAATTGACTTGGAGATTAAAACTAAAAAGTCGAGATAGCCAATCGGTTTTGTAACTTTGATATGTTCTGCTTCCTCCAGTTTCTCATATAATCCGAATTTTTCCAAGGTTTTCTTAGTTCTTGGATGGATTGGAAAAACAATATTAAAGTCTTTAAGTTCCAATAAAGCCTGGATAATACTGGTAACCCTCTCTTTATCATCCACATTCTCTGCCCTGTGCATAGTGAGTGTAATTATATTGTCCTTATCATTTAAGTCCAAATCGTCCAAGATTGTACTTGTCTTTTCTGCAATCTTTAAGTTCCTATAACAAGTATCTACCACACTATTACCTGTGATATAAATATCCTTAGGAGAGTAACCTTCAAGCACTAAGTTAATGGCAGACTGTTCGGTCGGTACAAAATAGAAATAAGAACAATCATCGGCTGCCTTTCTATTGATCTCCTCAGGCATTGAGACATCATAAGATCTAAGTCCTGCCTCCACATGTCCGACTGGAATATGTAGTTTCTGAGCAACCAATGCACCTGCAAGTACAGCATTTGTATCTCCCTGAACAAGAACAATGTCAGGTTTTTCATCAATCAAAACCTTTTCAATACCTTCCATCATAAGGCCAGTTTGTTTTCCATGAGAACCGGAACCTACATGGATATTATAGTTAGGTTTAGGAAGTTCTAAATCAATGAAAAAGTTCTCACTCATTTCCTTATCATAATGTTGGCCTGTATGGATTAAAAGTAATTCATGACCTCTTTTTTGAATTTCATCAATAACTGGAGCCATTTTAATAATTTCAGGTCTAGTACCTAATACAACACCTATCTTCAAAATAAACACCTTTCTTATAATTAAAAATTTTTCATATTCTATAAATTAGTATTATATATATTTTTTAAATTAATAAAATTTTATAGTTTAAAAATCATCTTCACAATAAATTAACTAAATAAATAATATTACCTAAATCTTTTAAACTGATATCTAAACTACTATCAAAATCATCTTGTCATTAATTAGGTAAACAATATCATCAGATTTTTTTAGATTAATGTTTAAATCTATCGTCAAAACTATCTTCATCATTAATTATTTCTTTAATTCTACTAAGTCCTGCAATATAAACATCACAGTCATAACGGCTTAAAATAATCTCACCAAAATGATTGTTTCTACCTTCTATAAAAGTAAAGAAAACCTCAATATCGGATATGCTTGCACTGCTAATAAATCTAAGATTGTCTTCAATTGTAGACCTTGAACCTCTCATAATAAAAGATTGAATCTCATAAATCCTATCAAGATAGTTTAGAGATTCAAAACCGTGATATTCCAGAAACTGTCTGAAATTGGTGTAGATGGAACCTAAGTCAAGGTCATAATAATCAGAATAATCGGGGTTAGGAACATAAACATTGTTGTAAGAATTTGATACAATAAAATCTTTAGTAAGTTTAAAATAGTCAATATATCTTATAATATGGTTATAAAAATCAATATCACTTAAATCATAGATATAGTCAAAAATCTCCTCCTCTGAAAGATTATTGAAATATTTATAATATTCTATATTAGATAAACCAGATAAGTCTTCCATTGTAATACTTCCTTGAAAATATAATCTAAAAACTGTTTAAAATACATTCAACAATACCATAAGACCTTTGATAATCAATAAGTTTAGATGCAAGATAACGTTTAAACTTTTCCACGGCATAATCATCATATTGAAAATTGATTTTATCATAGATTGTATCCATTAAGATAAGATTTTCAGCTTCCAAAACTTTAATATGAGCTCTTGGTTCATCCTCTTTAGGATTCAAATAATCCTCAACCTGCCCATATGACATGTTGCCACATGAATACTCGACAAACACCCTCATCATCTTACGTATCATATTCCACAGGAAACTTTCACCATAAACATCAATGAAGATAGGTGAGTAATTATTGTTAAGATGTGGAAAGTTCTGCTGTTTAGTGAAGTTATTGGTTTTAAAACTACGTTTTAATCTTTCATCCTCTCCTATGTCCGGAACCGTTACAGAAATCCTATCAATGGTTCTTGTTGTAGTTTTCTGATATCTTTTTGTAAAATTTGTAAAATTGTGAGAACCTTCAAATAAAGAAGCCATTTCATTTAATCTATCAATGTCCAGATCATCTCTAAAGAGAACATATCTGTACCATCTTTGTTTAGCATATCTAGGTTTAAATCCGAATCTAACTGGAGCCTGGGCTAAGAATTGAACATCCTCAGGCAGATATCTGTTAATCTTATTTATATGTAGCTCCTTTTCACTTTGAAAACTTACCACATTTCCAAGACTGTTAACACCTGCATCGGTTCTTCCTGCAATTCTAAAACGTGCATCTTTTAGATCTTCAATGTATTCAAGTTCCATTAAAGTATTAATAATATCTCCTTCAACTGTTCTAACATCAGGTTGTCTTTGAAAACCACTGAAATTAGAGCCAATATATGCCACTTTAAATGCTGTTCTTCTCATAATATCACAATAATTAATACAATATTTAATTAGATAATTAAAATAATTTTCTAAGCCAATATGAAGGGTTTAAAAAAATGACAGAATATAATATCCATTTATTCAAAAACAGTTAAATGTTCAAACAAGGATTCTAAAAGGAAAATTATTAGTATATGCAAATCTAATAAAACAAAATATACTTTTTAGCAAAATAGGAGGTAGAAAAAATGTCTAGTTTAAGAGACGAACATAGAATTAAGAAACATGCAAAAAGAGCATTGAAACTTAAGATTCTTAAAAAAATCGTAAAACACTAAAAATCCTATTAAATCAAAATCAGATAATTTAAATTAGAATAAACATAAGTAGAATATTAAATTAATATTCTACCAACTTTTTTTAAACTAAAAATATAAAAACCCAAATACTTTTTTTAAATCGGATACTCCGCCATTTCTATTCAAATTAAGATTTGAAACATTGATAAATTAAAATTTTTTATATAGGATAAAATAAAAACTTATTTATAATAAATCTTTGGTGTTTTAAATGGTATTTGAAGACAATAAAATGGAGATTATGCCTGCGGTAGATATAAAAAATGGAAAATGTGTTCAGCTTGTTCAGGGAAAACCTGGAAGTGAACAAGTAATTATTGATAATCCTGAAGAGGTTGCTTTAAAATGGGAAAATGAAGGTGCTGAGGTAGTCCATGTAATAGACCTTGATGGAACCATAGACGGTAAAAGCAATGTTAAGTTAATTAAAAAAATCATTGATACAGTAAATGTTCCAGTTCAAATAGGGGGAGGAATAAGATCTGTAGAATATGCCGGCCAACTATTAGATCTCGGAGTTGAAAGGGTAATAATTGGAACTATGGGCATAATACATCCCGAGACAATAAGGGAATTATCTGATGAATATGGTCCGGAACACATCATGATTTCACTTGACAGTAAAGATTCAAAGGTAGTAATTAAAGGATGGCAGGAAAAGATAGATAAAAGCCCTGTGGAATTATCAAAGGAATTTGCAGACAATGGTGCAGGAAGTATACTCTATACAAATGTTGATGTTGAGGGACTTTTAAATGGATTAAATACAGAACCGATTATAGACCTTGTCAAGTCTTCTCTAATACCAGTTGTATATTCCGGTGGAGTAAGTAGCGAGGACGATTTAAAGATACTTCAAAATACAGGCGTTAAAGGAGTAGTAATTGGATCTGCATTATATAAGAATAAATTAAATCTAAAAGATGCTTTAAAATATCAGGATATAGATTAATCGAAGAATCCAGAAAAGCTGAATTAGGAATCTTGAAATAATGTTTTAATAACATATAAACTAAATCAAATATGAAATTATATGAACTATTTAAGAATTCTAGAAAAAAACTAAACTATTATAATATTAACTAAATTAAAAATCTAAAAAGAACTATATTAATATTATATAAAAACTAAAAATATATTAAAAAAATTTAGAGGTTAGTAATATGACTACAGTTATGGCAACAGGAACTTTCGATTTGTTACATCCTGGACATGGAATTTATCTTCAAAAATCTAAGGAATTAGGAGGACCTGATGCTAAGTTAGTAGTTGTTGTGGCACGTGATTCCACTGTTAAAGCAAGAAAAAGAATTCCCGTTATAAATGAAAACCAACGTCTTGAGATGATCAAGATGTTAAAGCCTGTAGATGAGGCATATCTTGGATATGAAGGGGACAAATTCAGAATCGTTAAAGAATTAAAACCGGACATCATATCCATAGGACCAGATCAGGATTTTGATATTGAAAGATTGGAAGAATCCTTAAGAAAACGTGGAATTAATTCAAAAGTTATGAAGGTTAATGATTATCACAGAGACGACTTGGACAGTAGTTGTAAAATCATTAAAAAAATAAAAGAATCTGATTTTAAAGACAAAAGATTAGAAAACTGTGATTAATCCTAATTAATTGAAAATTAAAGTATTTAAAATAAATAACAAAAATAGAAGGTATTGAATTATGGTTAATGTAGCTATTATTGGAGCCAGTGGTTATACTGGTGGTGAATTATTAAGATTATTGTTAAATCATCCGGAAGTTGAAGTAAGTACAGTGACATCAAGAAGTAATGAATCAAAACCAATTGAGACAATCCATCACCATTTACAAGATACTGGATTGGTATTTGAAAACAAAGAACTTGGGGAATTTGATGAGGATATAATATTTACAGCAACACCTCATGGAGCATCAATGAAAATCATTCCTGATTTATATGAAAAGACCGATGCAAAAATCATTGATTTAAGTGGAGATTATAGGTTTGATGATTATTCGGTTTATGAAAAATGGTATCATTTAAAACACACAGAGCCAATACCAAGTGTCTATGGTCTTCCAGAAATTCACAGGGAGGAGATTAAAAAATCAAGACTTATTGGAAATCCAGGTTGTTTTACAACAGGAGCCATCCTATCAGGTTATCCATTATCCAAACACCAATTAGCAGATAGAATGATATTTGACTCTAAAACTGGTGTAAGTGGTGCAGGAATTTCACCTTCCGAAACAACCCATTATCCAAACATTGCAGATAATGTTAATCCATATAAAGTAACTACCCACAGACATACTCCTGAAATCCAGCAGGAACTTCAAAGATTCTCAGATGTCAAGATTTCATTTACACCAATACTCGTACCTGTTGAAAGGGGAATACTTACAACTAACCATGTACTGTTATCTGATGATGTGGGATATGAAACTAAAGAGGAAAGGGAAGATCTTCAAGGAAAAATCACAGAAATCTATAAAAAAGAATATAAAGACGAACCATTTGTAAAGATACTTGAAAATGGTGAGATTCCAAGATTAAGCTCAGTACGTGGATCCAACTATATCCACATTGGCTGTTTTGAAGTTGATGAAACTGGTCAACTTGTAGTCATTTCTGCAATAGATAACCTTGTAAAAGGTGCTGCAGGTCAAGCAATACAAAACATGAATATCATGTGTGGATTTGATGAAAAGGCAGGTTTAAACCTTTATGGATTACATCCATAAAATTAAAACCTCCCATAATCTTTTTAACTAATTATTATAAAAATTATTTCAAAATAAGATACAATATAAAAATATTCAATCTGAAAAATCGCTAATTTTACAAAAACATGAAAAGTTTAAGAAATTTTATTTAAACTATTAATTTTAAATAGATATTTTATAAATTGATTAATATTATTAAATAATAACAAACTATATTAATTGAAAAAATATACTTTTACATAATATTGAATTTTATATTGAATAAAAGAAAATATTGATTAAAATGAAAACCTTAATTATATATTACTCTGACAGTGAAAAAACAAAGATTGTTGCTGAAACATTATCTGTTAAGTTAGATGGAGATTTAATACAGATAGAAGATAAGAAAAATCGTTCAGGTTTTAAAAATAGGTTAACATCCTCCATTGATGCTTTAAGAGAAAATAAAACCGAAATTTCTCCAAAACGTGTTGATGTTAGTGACTATGATGTAATTTACTTTGGAACACCTGTATGGTCAGGTAAACCTAGTCCCGCTATTATTACAATAATCGATAGATGTGACCTCAGAGGTAAAGATGTGGTATTATTTGCAACAATGACCTCATCAGGTGCAAAGGCAAGTTTAGATAGAATGGAGGAAAAGGTTAAAGCCCGTGGTGGTAGAGTAATAGAAAGATTTTCTCTTAAAACTAAAGGTAAAAGTGATAATAAACTTAGAAAGGATAGTGAAGTCTGTGCTAAACTATTAGATTTAAGTATTTATCAATAGATAACAATATTTTATTAACCTTTTTACTTATTTTAAACCAAAACTAATTCTTCAATAAAAATAATAAATATCTAACATTATAAAACAAAAACTAATTCTTTGATAAATAACTAAGCTCCCAAACAAAGGCTAATTCTTTAATAATAATAATAACAACAATTAATAACTCCATAAATAAACTAAAACTAATTCTATTTAACAAAAATAACAATTAATAACTTCAAATAAAAAAAACTAATTTTTTAATGAGTAGATAATTAACTAACTTCACAGGCTGAAACTAGTTCTTCAATAAAAATAGTTAATTAACTCAAATTCAATAAAACCAGAAAGAATTTTTTAAGGCTTTAATTAGAATAATATTTTTTAAAATTACACTAAAATAAATATATTTTATAAAAATATTAAAAACAGATTGATTTTTTTAATTTTTTAATACTAAAATTCTATTTTAAACAATATATTATAAAATATTATATATTACCGAAATGAATAATAATAAATTAGAAATATAATTATATTTCTATTTGAAAAATTTTAGATAAAAAAAAATGTCGAATATTTTTAAATCTAAAATCAAAATCTTTACAATAAAATAATTATTTTATTATTAAATCATAATCGATTTATGATTGTTAATAATCTATTTAAAAAATATTTGTGACTTAACAAGTATTTTTTCCAATTTAGTCAAATGATTTAAATTAAAATTAAATTTTAAATGTTTAACATTTATTTAAAATTTTAATCTAAAAATGAATAATAGGTGGATTATGTTAGAAAAATTTATGGAAAACTATAAATTATTAATAATCGTTCCTATAGTCATTGCTATTTTATCTTTAACCTGTTTAGCAACAATTGGTATTGATGAAGGTGTTGATCTTAAAGGAGGTACAATGGCCGAAGTTACTCTAAATCATCAAATGAGTAATGATCAAATCACAAGTCAATTACAAAGTGCACTTCATGTTAATGAGGTTAAAATTATAAGTAATTCAAATAATAAAGCCACTATTGAATTATCCGATAAAGTAGATGTAGGACAATTTAAACAGGCACTAAATGGAATGGGAACTGTAACAAGTTATAATACAGTAGGACCTGTATTAAGTCAGGAAGCTATGAACCAAGTCTATTGGGCATTACTCTTTGCATTTATTTTTATGGCAATCACTGTATTTTTCGTATTTAGAGAAATCGTTCCGGCATTTGCAGTTATTTTATCTGCACTCTTCGATATAATTTATGCTGCTGGAGGAATGGCTTTACTCAATGTTCCTTTATCCATCGCATCTGTAGGTGCTTTGTTAATGTTAATAGGTTATAGTGTAGATACCGATATTATGTTAACAACCCGTCTATTAAAACGTAAAAATGGAACTGTAGTTGAAAGAGCAACTGAAGCTATGAAGACTGGTTTAACCATGTCTATAGCAGCTATTGCTGCAATGGTTGTATTGTATGTAGTAACAGACATATTTATGCCACAAGCAAAAACTTTAAGTGAAATTTCTATGGTTTTAATTCTCGGATTAGTTGCAGATATAATTAACACATGGTTTATGAACCTTGGAATCTTAAGGAAATACATCGATTTCAAAAACAATAGGAAACATAACCATAAAAGGAAGGTGGGAGCATGAGGAGACGAAATGATCCTGTCGAATTCCTAAAGGACAAACATGTTATCTTATTAATTGTATGTATTATTCTAAGTATAATTTGTATTGCAACATTTGGAATTTCAGAAGGTCTTGATCTAAAAGGAGGATCTGTCATACAGCTCCAATTAGAACATCCCGTTGATAGAGAAACAATGAATGTTGTTACCACAGTATTGGATAAACGTTTAAACTTGTATGGTATTAGTGATGTAAAAGTTAGACAAAGTGGTAATCAACAAGTTGTAGTAGAGATGGCAGGAGCCACACCTGAAGAGGTGGAGCGGCTAATTGGAAATCCTGGTGTATTTGAGGCAAAAATTGATAACAAAACAGTTCTTACTGGTTCCGATATTAGTAGTGTTGATATGTACCAAGTAACAGGTCAATCCTGGCAAGTACCATTTAAACTTACTACCCAAGGAGCTAAGAAATTTGCCCAGAATGCTAAAGGAAAGTCTGGTCATGAAGTAGTTATGTACTTAGATGGAAAACCAATCGATAAGAACCCACCTAAGTTATCAGCCGAATTAGCCAATGGAGAACCTACAACTGAACTTGAAGTTACTGGTGGAGGTAACGACGAGCAAGACGCTAAACAAAAAGCAAATGATATTTACACTGTTTTAAAAACAGGTTCCCTACCAGTAAAGGTTAGTGTAATTGGTTCAGATACTGTCTCAGCAGAATTAGGTCAACAATTTATTGAAGGAACAATGGTTGCAGCAATTCTTGCAATTCTTGCTATCTTTGTAATTATCTTCATAAGATATAGAAGACCGATACTCGTATTCCCTATACTTATAACAACCTTGTCAGAGGTACTTATTGTACTGGGAATAGCGTCTGTAATACATTGGAATATAGATCTTGCAGCTATCGCCGGTTTAATGGCATCTGTAGGTACTGGTGTAGACGATCAAATTATTATTACCGATGAGGTATTGGCTCATCAAGGTGAAAACACTAAGAAAAGTAGAAGACGAACTAGAACTAAAATGAATGTAGATAAAGCATTCTTCATTATCTTTGCATCTGCAGGTACTTTAATTGCAGCAATGTTACCATTAACATATGTTGGATTTGTAAGAGGTGCAAGTGGTATTGGTACAATATCTGGTTTCGCATTTACCACAATCTTAGGTGTTCTTGTAGGTGTATTTATTACAAGACCTGCATATGCAAAATTCGTAGAATTATTTGTCAAATAGACAAATAATCTCTATTTTTTACTTTTTTATAATCAAACTATTTTTATTAATTAAGATTTAAAAAATAATT
>NZ_BAGX02000032.1 GCF_000320505.1 Methanobrevibacter boviskoreani JH1 | reverse complement strand
TCATATTTACCATTTAAGCTATTTTTAAAAAAACTTTTTAAAGTGAAAAATATTTACTATTAAATGGTTATGAAAAAATTAAAAAACTAATAGAAATAAATTAAATATTAACTTTAGAATATTTTATTTGATTTTCAAATATTCAATTTATATTTAAAAAAAATATTGAGAGTTTAAAATGAAAGAACCTGATTTAAAAATAAAACCAATTAAAAATGGTACAGTAATAGATCATATTACTGCAAATAAATCACTATATGTATTAAACATTTTAGGTCTTCCAAGTGAAGAAGCAAAAGATTTAACTGTTGCAATGAATGTTTCATCCCATGAAATGGGAAGAAAAGACATTTTAAAAATTGAAAATCGTGAATTAAATACTCATGAAGTAGATCAAATTGCACTTATTGCACCTGATGCAACAATTAATATTGTAAGAGATTATGGAATTGTTCAAAAGGAAAAAGTTCAACTAAATAAAGAATTAACTGGTATAATCAAATGTACTAATCCGAAATGTATATCCAATGAACAATTTGAACCAATTCAATCAAAATTTACAGTAATTAATAAATCCCCTGCAGAATTAAGATGTAAATACTGTGAGAGAATAATTAAATCAAAGGATATTGATCTTCAATTCCAAAACTAAACTTTTTTTTAAACACTTTTTTATTATTATATTTTTAATTTTTTCAAAAATAAGATAAAACTATTTTATTAATACCTAATTACCTTTTAAATTAATTTTAATTATTTAATATTGAGGGTATACAATGACATATACAATCAAAGTCAATGACGTTATAATTACTGTGGAAAAAAAGAAAATTAAAAATATGTATCTACGTGTAGTTCCACCGAAAGGACAAGTTAAAATATCTGCCCCTCACTCCATATCACGTGAGAAAATTATCCAATTTGCCGAATCTAAAATAGATTGGATTAAAGAAAAACAGAAACAAACAATTATTAATTCTGAAAAATCCAAAAAACAGGAATTAAAATACATAGATGGTGAAAAACATTACCTTTGGGGAAAAACCTACACACTAAAAATAATTAAAAGGACTAGTAAAAATAAAGAGGTCTTTATTGAAGATGATAACATATATTTACCTATAAATAGTGAAAACAATAGTTTTGAAAAACGTGAAAAGGCAATGAACGAATTCTATAGAAAAGAGATTAAAAATAAAATTCCGGAAGTTCTAGAAAAATGTGTTAATGTTGTAGGTAAAAGACCTAACGAGTGGAGAGTTAAAAACATGAAGACCCGCTGGGGAACATGCAATACACGGGACAAACGTATCTGGTTAAATCTCCAACTTGCTAAAAAACCTATGGACTGTTTGGAATATGTCACTATCCATGAATTAACACATTTATACGTACCAAACCATGGAAAGGAATTTAAGGAGTATATGGATATATTCTGTCCCAATTGGAAAGAGCTTAAAAAGAAATTGAATAATAAAAATTAAATCTTAATATGATATAACTTTTCTAATTCCTCAATTTCCGTTTCTATTGCAGAACGTGGCCTTGAATTATTTTTATCCCCATCTTCCTTATCATTATCACTGTTTTTATTGTTTTTATTATTCTCTTTTGTATTGTTTGAATCTTTACCTTTTCTGTTCTTATCTTTATTATTTACTTTACTGTTTGAGTTTTTACTGCTTTTATAATTCCTATTACTGTTTCCATCCTCTTTTGTATTGTCTGAATTTTTATTTTTAGTGTCTTCCCCATCAATACTGTCTTTATTATCATCCACATTACTAGACTTATTACCTTTTGATTTTATATTCTCTTTAGATTTATTTTCACCTTTATCTTTAGCCTTCTTTGATTTATTTTTCCTAGTGGATTTTTTTCCCCTATTCGTTTTTGGATTTTCCATACTGTTTTCTTGAATTATCTCACTTTTTATCTCCTGCTTAAGTGCATTTATAAGTTCATCATTTACAAGAGGATTATTCTCTAATGTATTATTTTCTACAATGCTTTGATCTTTATGACTCTCATCATAGCTATCCATTAATTTGACAATGACATCACTATAAGAATCGTTCATATTCCCGTAGTTTAATAATCTTTTTTTAACCTCAACAGGTAATGAAATTGTAGTTCTTTCCATATACCCACCTTCACCATAATAATTAAAATATATTTTATATTATAAAATATATAAATCTTATATAATGAATATATTGAATATTGTGAATACATATAGTATTTAAATTGTTAATTTAATAAAAAGATAAAAAATATAATATATTTCATTAAAACAATAATTTATAGATGAATATTAAATCTATAACCATAATTTAATAATTGAAATAAAAAACAAATGAAAACGAATAAAATAAATAAATTAGATAAATAAAAAAATAGATTATTGAATCTAATAAATAGAATTATAACTTGATATCTAAAATAAAAAATAAAGTAAAATAGATAAAATAAATAAAAAAAGGGATTCCAGATTCAAGAAATATAATTATAGAAAATTATAGAATAATCCCAAATTACAATTTTAAAAACAGAACTTGTATAAAATGATTATGTATAGATGCACTAAAAGTTTAAAATAATATAGTTACATCATGTTAAAATATTAAAAAATGTCCATCATTAAATTATAATTTATCCATAGAACATTAAGATAAAAGAAGATGAATTCAATATAAAGACAATGAAAATTTATCCAAAATTAGAATCTAATCATTAAAATGATAAAAAGAATTGAAAAAATAAATGAAAGAATTAATTTAAATTTTCAATTAAATATTTTGAGAGTCTTAATGATAAAGCTAAGATAGCCACAATCGGTGGACAACCTGGAGCTTTAGGAAATACGGATCCATCACAAACATAAAGACCATCAACATCAGTTTCAAGATTTGAATCAACAATTTCACCTACTGGAGTTGTACCTCCTGGATGGGCACTTCTAAATACAGTAGATACAAAAACAGATTCTGCACCTGCATTTTGTAAAATAGCACCAGCAGTTGCAGCACCTTCTGCAAGATATTGGACATCACGAATAGAGTTATATTTTACAACTTCGTCCTCACTAACATATCCAAGACCTTCATCACCAATTTTAACCATAATACTTAAAATATCTTCAGGTTTTAAATCCTTATCATTTACTCTTGAATCAAGATACTTAGATGAGTAATGTGGAGCTAAAATAAAGTGTTCACCTTCAACAAGTGCATTCATGGAAACCTCAGTATTAAATCCAATATCACGAACAACAGCTCCAACGGTTACAAATGGATCAGTTATAAAATGTTTACCTGCAGGAATGCCTAATTTTAAAAGTAAACGTGCATCGGTTACAGCACCTGCACATAGTATAATTAAATCATCCTCCAAGGTCTCTTTAGAACCGTCATCCTTAGTAATTACAATGGATTTAACCTTTCCGCCTTCAACGACAATATCGGTTACAGGTGAATTGGTTAATAGTTTTGCACCATTATCGACTGCTTCCTTAACAAAATCTACAGCAGTCCATTTAGCATTATTGGGACATCCATATGCACATCTACCACATTGTATACATTTCTTTTCATCAATAAATTTAGGCATTTTAACTGGATTCAATCCTAATTCCTCTGCAGAATCCATAAACAGTTTAGTTCCACGACCCATGTGGGAATCATCCAATTCATGAATGTTAAGTTTTTCCACAACCTCATCCAATTCCTTAGATATATCTATACCATATTCTTTAAATATATCCTCTGAGGATTTCACCCCATTACCTGCGGAGACAATCGTATTTCCCCCAACACAAGTAGTCTGAAGTAGGTCAACACCGTCAATAGCTTTATTATAGTAATTAAATGCATCCTTACTATCAACTAATGGACCTTTCTCCACTATTGTTACAGGTATATTTGCTTTTGCAAGTTCAGCTGATAAAAGTCCTCCTCCAGCACCTGAACCAACAACTATTACCATATTATCACTCCATATGAGATTGATTATTTTATTATCTATTATACATTTAAGTTTTAAGGTATATATTACTTAAATATATAACTATTGTTATAAATCTTTAGATATATAAATCTATTTAATTAGATAAAAAAGTTAAAAAAATAATTACAAGGAAAATTTTAGAAATGAAGATTTGAGAAATATTAAATAATTAAATTATTCTGCATTTAATTGATTTAATATAGAGATTTGAGCATTTCTAATATTTTGTTTTTGGGTTGAACCATTATTAACTAAAGCAGTTGAACCATTGTCAAAGGTAACAATTTGGAAACCATCAGCAGGAGTTAGATATACATCTCTCCATAATTTATCCTTTCCACTTACTCCATCAAAATCTGCATCACAACCACCTTTCGCCATATCACAGGTGATTTCACCTTCAGGAACAGTGTTGGATCTTGAAGTATCTTTTGGGGTATCTGATAATGTACCAAATTTATGACAGAATGGACAATAATTTACCCAGGTTCTTGTATAACTTTTATAATCTAAACCGGTATCAACACTAGGTTTCATTGTTACAGTTATAGTGGTAACATTAGTAGCAGAACCATTTTCTGAAATGTTAGTGTTGTTTTCCACAGTAGTGTTATTAATAGTTAAATTATCAGTTTGATTTTCAAGAACCGACGATGAATTATCAGATCCATTAATCTCTGAACTGGAATCATTTACAGTAGCATAAACAGCTGCTGTACATACAACTCCTGATAAAACAATTAAAAAGATTGTGATTAACATAAATTTATCATTTTCCATAATATCTTACCCCATAAGAAAATTAAATAATCAAATCCTAAAAATGAATTGGCTTAAAATCCCTATTAATCATCATGAAATATTTTTTTACACATTTTCTATTAAAGCTTAAGATGATTTTTTAATAATATTTTCCGTCAAAAATTCCCCTTAATTATAAAATTATTTTTTAAAGTTTTTTAATAAAACTAGCCATAATTCATTATTAGAATTTATAGTTATAAGTTATAAGTTCTTAAAATTTCTATTAAATATCATTTCATTAAAAATAAAATTATCAATTATTATATTTAAAAGTTTTGAAAAATGAGGTAAAAATACGGTTAAAATGAGTTTAAAATAAAAAATAAAGAAAGGTTTAAGGGACTTTTATATCAAATAACAATAAATAACATGGTATTATTTTAGATAAAATTAGTTTTTAATCTATTAATAAAAAAAAGATTATTTAAGCACTAATTAAAATAAAATTTAGAAAAAAATATAAAACAAAAATCAAAATCAATGAAAAATAGATAGTTTAATCTATACTAAGTAAATTATAGGTTAATAAAGAAAGAATAATTATATATTAATTATTTAATCTAAAAAAGAATAAATCAATTGATATTTAAAAAAGAAAGACCATTTTATAAAAGTTAAAATCAATTTTAAATAAATTTAACCTAATTCCATCAAAATTGAATAAAAATATCTGAATTATTTTAAAAATAATAATTTATCAAGTATTAATAAAGAGTCTTAATAATAATTAGTTTTATAAATTAAATCTCATTAAAAAGATTAGTTTTAAATTTAAAAAGATTAGTTCTAATATAAACTAAAATCAATTTAAGACAAATCAGGCTTATTATCCAAAAATAAGCAAATCTAAATCCTTTTTAAAAAATTGAAAATAATTATAACTTATAACAATAAAAATAATGATATTCTCAAAAAAAACTGTAAAAAATTTATTACTTCGAGTGTAAATTTAAGTAATTTTTATAATATAAATTTTACTAAAAAAAAGGTCAAAAGAAAATCTATAAAAATTGAAATTATAATTATGGAATTTATAAAGTTTAAGCCAAGGATCAAGTATACTAAAATTGAAGTTAAAAATAAAATTTACCGAATCCTAGATCAATAAAATATAAAATTATTAAAACTAAACTTTAAAAAAATTACTAAATTTTAAATTTATAAAATATAAAATTATTAAAATCGAACTTTATAAGAAAGTTTACTAAATTTGAAATACTTAATATAAATAATCATATATAATATATTATATTATTATAATTTATTTTAAAAAAAATATTCAGGTTTTATTATGGAATATGATTTAGATCAATTAGAACAACTCATAACAAAAATCGAAAAAGAAGTAGATTATGTAGATATTAGAGCAGGTAGTGGAAACGGTACTAATATCGTTATGAAAGATAATAAAATTCAGGAAATTAATACTGGAATAACAAATGGAGCTAGAGTCAGGGTTCTAAAAAATGGTGCATGGGGATTTGCATTTACCAATGATTTATCAAAAATTGAAGAGGTATCCAAAACTGCAATTAAGATATCAAACAGTTTAAAGAGTGATGTGGAACTTGCCGATGCAGATGTAATTAATGATAAAATCAAAACTCCAAGGAAAATACCGGTATCATCAGTAAGCATTGATGAAAAGATTGAAACAATTAAGGATGCAAATAAAGCAGCAAGCCTCGATGATGTTATAAGTATCGGAATTAACTATTCAGACAGTGAAAGCCAGAATGTCTTTCTAAACAGTGAAGGAACCAATATTATAACAGATCAGACAAGAGTAGGCATGTGGTTAAACGTTATTGCAAGTAATGGGGAACTCATCCAAATAGGACATGACAGTGTTGGTGGCGCTAAAGGATATGAGGTTATAAAAGACACCGATATTGAATCATTTGGAAGAAATGTTGCTGAAACTGCAAAAAGATTGTTAAAAGCAGAAGCTGCTCCATCAGGACAATTTCCAATTGTTACAGACAATACATTAACTGGAGTTATGATTCATGAGGCATTAGGTCATGCAATTGAATCTGATTTAATACTTCAGGATGATTCAATCTTAAAAGATAAGATGAATCAGCAAATAGGATCTGATATTGTAAATATTTATGATGACCCTACAATGGATGCCTTTGGTCATTATGAATATGACACAGAGGGAGTTAAAACCTTTAAAAACCATGTAGTTGAGAATGGTAAATTGGTTTCCCTTTTATCCTCAAGGGAATCTGCAGGAAAATTAGGTATGAAATCATCAGGAAATGCGAGATCTGCCATATCAGACCAACCTATTGTAAGAATGAGTAACACTTATCTTGAACCTGGAGATATGAGTTTCGATGAACTTATAGAGGATATCAGAGACGGAATTTACCTTAAAGGTTCAAGAGGCGGACAAGTAGATACTGGTAAAGGAATATTCCAATTCAATGCAAGTGAGGCATTCAAAATTGAAAATGGTGAGCTAACCACACCATTACGTGATGTTTCATTAAGTGGTAATATACTTGAAACCCTTAAACATATTGACGGATTAGGTTCTGACTTTAAAACCAGTGTTGGATTCTGTGGTAAAGATGGACAAATAGCTCCTGTAGGTGATGGAGGACCACATACAAGAATTCAAAATGCCATTGTAGGTGGAAGTAACTAGATCAAACATCTGTTTTATGTGAAAAATATTATAGTTTGAATTTAAAATCTAAGACCAGATTAAATATCTGTTTTATGTGAAAAATATTATAGTTTGAATTTAAAATCTAAGACCAGATTAAATATCTGTTTTATGTGAAAAACATCATAATTTAAATTCAAACGATTAAATCAGATATCCATTTTTATAAATAAAGAAAAATAATTATATTAACTTTTAATATAATTATTATACTATTTTTTAAAAGAGAATAATTTTTTTAAGATTCTATTAAAAGAATAATACTTTTTTATATGTTATAATATTATAATTAAATAATAATTAAGTAAAAATTTTTTAATAATGAAAACATAATTTATTATAATAATTTTATAAACTGATTTTTAATTAATTATTTTAAAATTATTTAAGAAAAATATAAGTAATGATTATTAAATTCTTAATACATTAAAGTTCATTAAATACTTAAAATAAAATTTAGGTGATAAAATGGTATTAACTGAAGAAGATGGTCAATATCTTATTGATGTTGCAAGAGAGGCAATTGAGATATACTTAAATAATAGGATAAAAATTAAAGTTCCAGAAACCTGTCCAGAAAATTTATATGAAAATTTAGGAGTATTTGTAACTTTAAATAAAAACAGCAAACTCAGAGGATGTATTGGTTATCCTGAACCAGTTTTACCACTTATTGAAGCTACCATTAATTCTGCAATATCTGCTGCCGTTTCTGATTACAGATTCCCTATTGTAACTGAAGATGAACTTGAAAGTATTAAAATAGAATTAACAGTTTTAACAAAGCCACAACTTATTGATGTACCAAAAGAAAAATATTTAGATAATATTAATATTGGTGAAGATGGTTTAATTGTTGAACAAGGGTTTAACAGAGGTTTATTACTTCCACAAGTAGCTACAGAAAATAATATGGATGAGGATGAATTTCTATCACATACCTGTCTTAAGGCAGGACTTTCACCTAATGCTTGGAGAAGTGATGAGATAAAACTATATAAATTCCAGGGTCAAATATTTGATGAGGAATAGAATTCACATGCTTATTTTAGATTCTACCATTTTAATTTATTTTAATTATTTTTATGTGATAATATGATGATACCAACAATACCAACAGTTGAGGAACTGTTAGACAAAGGTTTTAGCAGAGGAAAAAAGGCAGCTGATATGAAAAGGTCTGAAAAAATACCTAAACGTATCAAAGGGAAAAGAATTGAGGAAGTAAGAGTAACCACTGCATGTCAAGTAATTGAAGCTAAACTTAAAATGATAATAGACAGAACTCCTGAAATTGAAGAGTTACCTGAGTTCTATCAGGACTATATAGATATTACCGTAGGTGTGGATGATTTAAAACAAGCACTTGGAGGTATAAATTGGGCATATGGTATTATATCCCAATTAGAAGATGAATATAGAAACAGGATTAGAAAATCAGCTCCTGAAAGAGCAAATACTTTACGTAAACAAGCTTATGGAAGAATATCATCTGTTGTAAAAAAGATTTCAAAAGATCTTGATTTTCTAGACTTTGCTAAAAATAGACTTAGAAATATGCCTACAGTTAACTTTGAGGCTACAACAGTTGTAATTGCAGGTTTTCCAAATGTAGGTAAATCAACATTACTTAGACAGTTAACAGATGCAGAACCTGAAGTTGCAAACTATCCATTTACAACCAAAGGTATTCAGATTGGTCATATTGAAAGACATTGGCAGGATATTCAGATTATTGATACTCCAGGTTTACTTGACAGACCTATTGGAGATATGAATGACATTGAATTAAATGCAATTGTAGCACTCGAGGATTTGGCAGATACCATTTTATTTATTTTCGATGCATCTGAAACCTGTGGTTATTATCTTGAAAATCAATATAATCTATTCTGTGAAATCCAGAATATTTTTGATATACCATTCATACCACTGTTTAATAAAATAGACCTTACAGAATATGATAAGAAAGGTGAAAACTACGAATATATTAATCAATTCATTGAAAAAACAGAAAACCCTTTAATCATATCTGCATATGAAGGTAATGGTATAGATGAAATACTTACAAAATTTGATAGTATTGAAAAAATTCCACGTAGTAAATATCCAGATGATGATGATTACTACTAATACTATCTTTTAACTTTTAAAAACGACTTTTTTTAACTTTTAAGCATCTTACTTAGATACATTAATATCAATATTATTTCATAATTCTCCTTAGAATATCTATTTTAAGTTTTGAAATACTTTATTAAATGATGATTAATTGAAAAATATTTCTTAATTTTTTAAAAAAATCTTTTAATATTAACTCTTTTTAATATAATAATCATTAATTGATTGAATAAACAATCTAAAAACAATTTAAAAAAAATTATCCTATTTATAAAAATAGAATAGATTAATCAAAATCTAAAAAAAGTATAAGTTTTCGAAAAAATTTATAAACAAGATAAATATATCTATAAATGTTATATAAATTTCCCTTTAAAAAATATAGGAGACAAAACTATGGACAGAAGTGATTTTTCCGACGGTAAAGAAAAAGCTCAAAAAGCTGCAGACGACTTTGTAATTAGTATTAAATCTGCAAGTAAAAGTTTAGAAGATATGATTAATGATTATAGGGATACATTACCAACCAAAATTAGTGTAGATTTACTTGAAGATGATGAGAATTATTACCTAAGAGCAGACATTCCTGGAGCTCCTAAAGACACAGTCAATATTGAAATTGAAGATCAAAGTGTCATAATCACTTGTGAATTTGAATCATTTAAGGATGAGATAAATAGCATTATTAATCCGCAAGTAGAGGAAACTGAAGAATCAGATTCCGAAAAAGATGAAAATGTAAAGCCAGAAAAAGAACTTAAATTTTTAGTTAAAGGCAGAACTGCTGGTTTTGCAAAAAGAATAGTCAAATTACCTGAAAGGGTAGCATCTAAAAAATCTACCGCTGAATATGATAATGGTACTGTAACTGTAACTATTCCTAAACGTAAACCAAAAACTTACAATGTAACTGTTGAATAATTAAATTAATTATTCAAATCTTTTTTTACTTTTTTATAAACACATTGAATATTTCAATAGTATTCAATTGATTTTTAAACCTACATTACTATTTTCAACCATTTTAAAAATTAAATGATTTTTATAATTTTTATATCATCTTAACCAATTAGCGTATTTTTATAAAATTAATAATTAAATAATTTTTTAATTTTAATTATCATTAATTTACTAAGCCTATTTTAAAAACCCGATAAATAAAAATAATCTTTTATAATAAAGTAATATCGATTAATCTTATTTTAAAAATCAATAAATAGAATAATCTTTTTAATAAAGCAATAAATCATAGTTAAAACCTAAAATCAGAAAAATAAAAAATTAAATAAAAATAGCTAAAACCTAAAATCAGAAAAACAAAAAATTAAATAAAAATTGTTAAAATAAGTAGAAGAAACAGTTAAATAAAAATAAAAATATTTAATCAGATCTAACCTTTCCAATATGTCTTGTACTACCTGGATCTTCACCATTGAAGTGAGCTAAATAATAGATAAACCATTCAAGTGGTACAATAAATGCAAATGGAGATAACAATTTATCAAAATCATCATCAACATAGTCAGATAGATTATACAAGATTATTTTCATCTCAAGATTCTTAGAATATCCAATAGCTTTTTTAGTAATTACATCTGATTCAAAATCAGAATCTAAAAATACAACTGGAACATCTTTCTCTGCTCTTTCTATAAGACCATGTCTAAATTCAGCAGCATAAACAGGACATGCATGTTTAATAGCTCCTTCCATAAACATTGTCATGGCTAGTTTATATGAAAGACCAAAGTTTGGACCGCTTCCTAGACAATAGAATAAATCCTCATCTTTATATTCCTCGGCCAAAGCTTTATTATCCTCTTCAGTTTCTTTAATAAGTCTTTCAATCAAATCAGGAATATCTAATAATTGGGATAATAGTTCATCTTTATTTTCATAATCTGAAGCTTTAAACAATATATAATACAATGCAGCCAATTGGGTAACATATGTTTTAGTTCCAAGAATAGCTGTTTCACGATTCCCTCTTGTAATAATAGAATAATCTGCCTCTTTAATCATTGAACTTCCAGGTTCATTTGAAATAGCTACAGTATCAATACCATATTCCTTTGCCCTTCTAAGTGATGATAGAGTATCACCAGTTTCCCCAGATTGTGAAGTTAAGATAACTATAGAATTCTCATCTTTAATCAATTTCTTATTATAATAAAATTCAAATCCTGTAAAAACTCGAACACTTAATGTTGAAACCATCTCTAAAGCATCTCTAACAGAATAACATGTTGAGATGGAACTTCCACAACCAACTAAATATATATTATCCTTCTCTAAAATTATTGATGAAACTTCATCCATTAAAGTTTTCTCTGAGTCAAAAGTTTTTCTTAAGGCTCCTGGTTGTTCCATTATTTCATCATACATTTTGTAAGCCATTATATCCCCAAAATTAATTATAAATAATAATAAATGAAAAAAATTTTAATAATTCGTAATATATTATAGGTAATAATCTCTAACCAATAATAAACATACTAAATATTTTTATAGATTATATTTAATTTGTCTTTAATAATATAAATAGTTTATAAAAATTACAAGATTAATTTATCTAATATTTAAATAGGAATTTATTTTATAAAAAAAGTTTTAAGATTTAGTTAAATAAATAAACCTCAATTCAAAATAAAAACCAAGTAAAAAAAAAGAAATTTAAATAAGGGATATTAAAATAGGAAGAGTTACTAAAGATATTAAAGTATCCAAAACAATGATACTTGATGTTAGCTCAGTGTCTAATTTAAATTCCATAACATATGAAATAGCCAACATTGCAGAAGGCATGGCAGATTCTACAAGAGCAATTGTACTATTAAAACCTGTTAATCCAAGTAGCTTTATGATAAAAAATGCTATAAATGGATATAAAAACAATTTTAATACGGTACCTGTTAATGTTAAACCTATCTTATCCCTTATATTATCAAATTTCATTGATAAACCTAATGACAAAATAATTAATGGTATTGTCATGTCTGCCAAGTACTTAATAACATTTGATAGGACAGGGCCTATTGAAACGTTATAAAATGAAAACACAACCCCTATAATTAAAGCCCATAAAACTGGAAACCTGATAATCCTTTCAATAGCTTTCCCATATGATCCGCCAAACTTAATTACAAACATTAAATAAACAACAACCATCATTAAAACATCAGTAATATTAAAAAAAATTGCCCTTAATAGACCGCTTGAACCAAAAACACCACTAATAACAGGAAAACCTACGAAACCAGTATTTCCCATAATAACAACAGATATTATTGCCCATTTCTGCTTGTCTGGTAAATCCATCAATGTTAAGATATAATATGAAATTATAAAACATATAAAAGCAGTGATAAAACCAACAATTGGAAATTTACCCAGTACTGGTAAAAGAGACATATTCTCAGAATACAATGAATTAAAAACAAGACATGGCATTGCTAAATTAACAACCACCTTATTAATGGTAACGCCTTCACTTTCACTTATAAAATCAGAGCGCTTAGCTATAAATCCTATTAATAATATTACAAAAATTGTTAAAAAGGTTGAAATTATATCCATTAAAAGCCTCATTATAAAAATAAAAACGATTCAAGTTTTAAAATAATCATATATACTTATTGAATAAACATATAAAGAATAAATGATAATCTCCATTAAAAAATAAACACCTTCAATCCTTAAAAGAATTTGAAAGATAAGGTTAATATCCTTAATATTATACTATATAAAAACTATAATTTAAAGGTAGCATTACTTTAAATATCAAATTTTTTAAAAGGGAATTACTTTCCAAAGTATTTTTAAAATGTATTATTTAAATTATAAATAATAATTGTTAAAGTTCCGGATTAAATAAAAAAGATTAAAACTTTTAAGAATTAAATATTTAATATAAATTTAAAAAAATACTGTGAATAATATGACTGTTAACATTAAAAGAGTTGGAATGGAAAAGGGAAGCCAATATGAAACGATAATAACAACCATATCCCCAGATGGCAAGAAGAATGCAGCACCAATAGGTACAATTGCATATAGTGAAAAGGAGGTTATGTGCAGAATATTCAAAACAAGCCATACAGCCCAAAATATTTCAAATCAGAAGGAGTTTATTGTAAATATTACAAGCAATCCGGTGATTTTCACTTTAGCCACCATAGGTAATCTTCCAAAGGAGTATTTTACAGATGATCAAGTTCCGATATTGAAGGACTGTGATGCATATCTTAAATGTAAGGTTAAAACATTAAAAGAAGCACGTAAAAAGAATGATCCTGTTAATTCTGATTCCATGTCATTAGTTATTAAAGCAGAGGTTTATGATATTGTTCTAAATAAGAAATGTCCCAAAATTGCAAATCGCGGATTTTATATGTTAATTGAATCCCTTGTAAACTACACACGTATCGACATAGTTAATGACAATATGAAAGAATATTATCTAGAAAGATTCCGTGAAGATGAAAGGGTTATAAAAAAGGTAGGTACTTCTGAAGATAAAAAGTCTATAGAGATACTTAAAAACCAGTTAAAAGATATGGGATATGATTTATAGCATATTATAAAAAAACTCAAAAATTAAAAAATGACAGAATTTATAGTCTATAACAAAAAATAAAGTCTTTAAAAATCTAAAAAAAAATGAATAAAAAAAGAAGTAAGAAAATGAATATTATTTATATTATAGAAAATCAAAAAAGGGAAGAATGAATATAAAATTCCAATTAAATAAAAGTTATAAAATACAATATTAAGATTTTTTATGATGAACTTTAATCTTCAATTAGGTAACAATTTTTTTAAATTTTTTAATTTAATACATAAAATGTATAGGTTTTAGAGAAAATGTTATTTCAAAGGTATATATTATAGGACTATTTTGAGCATAGGGTTTTTTCCATGTGAACGGTTCCTAATTCATTAGGGACTTTTTGTGTGATTACATACTGATTTTTTAGCCAAAAAGGTAAAGCTCCACAACTATCTTTTTGTGTATGTAAATATATTTCCTTATACCCTTCTTCTAGGCAGAAGTTTTCTATTTTTTCAATCATTTTAGTTGCAATTTTACAACGACGATACTCGGGATCTACAAAAACACGGTAAATACTGGCGGTATTCTCATGTGTATAATGTTTGTTTCTTATATGATAATCTTTATCATATCCCCTTATGGCTGCTGTTGCAACTAGTCTATTTGTATCTCTATCTATTGTAATAAAAAATGTACTTTTTTTGGGATTTATATAATATTTATCCAAATCCATTATATCATAATGATACTCAGGTACATAATTCATTTGATATGAAATTTTTATCATTTTAAATAAAAAATCTTCCACATTATATTTCTCAATTAATTCATCATTTAATTCAAGAATATCCATATTCATTCTTAAACCTCTAATAATACAAATTGATTAAAAGTTATTACAACTTCTATTTTCTATTCTGTAAAAAGTAATATAAATACTTAACATTTGTATTACTTTTATTTTAATAAGGGGCTTTTTAGTAATAATATCTAAAATCAAAAGGAGTATTACTTTTTTAATTAAAAAAAGTTGAAAAGTAATAACTTTGAATAAAAAATCCATCAGATAATAATTTTTAAAAAAAAAAAATTCTAATTTTTAATATATTATTTAAAAAAAAGTAATACTGATTTAAATATAAAAATCTGGTTTTGTAATAATTTTCAGAAATTTTAAGGAAAATTAATACTTTTTAAATATATTTCATAGATTTTGTAATAATTTTAAAGATCAATAGAAAATAAATCAAAAATGTTTAAATAGAAAAAATAAGAAAATAAGATTGATATTAATAATTATAAATAAAGTAATACTTTTACAATATATCAAAAGATAAGAGTAATACTAAATTTTTAATATCCCGTAAAAGGAGGAAAAAAATGGATAAAAAAATTAAGATAGGCATAATAGCAATTATAATCATTGTAATAGCTATAATCGCTGCTTCTTCTTATCTTGGTAATTCCAGTGACAATAATGCAACACATATTGTTGTGACTGTACCTGGACATGCTGGTGAGCCTGAAGCAGGATTCAACCCATTGACTGGTTGGGGATGTGGACATTTAGATTTCAATCCCCTAATACAAAGTACCTTATTTAAAACTGGTTCAGACGGTAATTTTACTGGAGATTTAGCAACCGATTATAAAATAAGTTCTGATGAATTGATTTGGACAGTGAATATTAGAGATAATGTGAAATTCTCAGATAATACTAGTCTAACTGCAAAAGATGTGGCATTTACATTCAACGAAGCAAGATCTAGTAATTCACAATTAGATATGTCCAATTTAGATCATGCAACCGCTTTAAATGATACAAGTGTAGAATTTAAATTGAAAAAACCACAATCTTCTTTTATCTATGATCTTAGATATGTAGGTATTGTAAAAGCAGACGGTTATAATAATGAAACCTATGGTTCAAACCCAATTGGTTCAGGACCATATAAATTAAAACAATGGGATAAAGGCCAACAAGCAATATTTGTAGTAAACGACAATTATTATGGTAAAAAACCATACTTTACACAAGTGACCATGCTATTCCCTGAGGAGAATACGGCATTTGAACTTGTTAAATCTGGAAAAGCTGATGTCGTACAGGCACCATTCTCAAGCTTGAATCAAAGTGTAGACGGATACAATCTTGTAGATTATTCCAGTCCTAGAGCACAAGGTATTGCATTACCATACCTCAATGACACTGGTTTAAAAACCGAAGGAGGTAATCAGGTAGGTAATAATGTAACTGGAGATCCTGCAATTAGAAAAGCATTAAATGTAGGCATTAACCGTGAAGAAATTGTTAAATCAGTATACAAAGGTCATGCAAAAGTAGAATATACTGGTGTAGATTCACAGAAATATGGAAACCCTATTGGAAAGATACAGGACAATAATCCAGAAGAAGCTAAAAAGATTCTTGAAGATGCTGGATGGAAAGATAGTAATGGGGATGGCATTAGAGAGAAAAACGGAGTAAATGCAAGTTTCAAAGTTTACTACTCATCTAAGGATCAATCAAGACAAGCTTTAGCAACTGTTATTGCAGAACAGGCAAAAGATTTAGGAATCAACATTGAATTAACTGGTGCTGATTGGGATACAATATATAAAAATATGTACAGCCAAGGTTCAGTAATGCAACAATCATCCGACAACCCATATAAAACAGAATATCAACAATTCCATAGTAAAACAAACTTTAGTGAAGATGATTATATGAACCCTGGTGCTTATAACAATTCAGAGGTAGATAAATACTTAGAGGATGCATTAAGTCAAAACCCTGATCAAGCAAACAGTTACTGGTCAAAAGCTGCCTACATTAATAATAATAGTGGATTTGCTCCAAATGCAGATGCTCCATGGTTATGGGTAGCAGACTATGATTATTGTTATTTTGTTAAAAATACTGTAGATATGGGTACAGCACCTACTATGGGTCAAGATTATATGGCGAATATTGTTGATTGGAAACGTAAATAATTAAATTAATTTAATTAACTTCAATAATTGATAGTTAAATTAAAAATTTAATTATTTCTTCTTTTTTTTTAAAATTTTATAAATTTTTTCATAATTAGGAGGATAAATATTGAATAAACGAACTATAAAATTTATTCGAAATAAAACCATCCATTTTATTGTATTGATGATTGCAGTAGCAATATTTAGTTTTATATTATTAGATTTATCTCCTATAGACCCCGTTAATGCATATTTACAAAATGTTCCAGTTAGTAGCACTCAAAGAGCCGCATTAGAAAGTTATTGGGGCGTAGGACAGCCAATGTATGTTAAAGTTTGGAATTGGTTAATAAACTTATTGCAGGGAAATTTAGGAACTTCTTTAATTTATCGTATACCTGTTATTGATGTAATCCTTGAGAAATTCCAGGCATCTATTGTATTAATGTTTTTATCATGGCTTATTAGCGGTATATTCGGATTCCTACTTGGAGTAATTGCAGGTAAAAACAAGGATACATGGATAGATAAAATCATTAAAGTATATTGTTACATTTTACAGTCTGCACCATCATTTTGGATAGGTTTAGTGATTTTAATCATATTTGGTGTAGAATTAGGATGGTTCCCAATTGGACTTGGAACACCAATAGGAACCTTAAGTAATGATGTGAGTATTTGGGATTGGATATCAAGTTTAATATTACCAACATTAACATTAAGTCTTGTTGGAGTTGCATCCATAGCACTATACACAAGAAATGAATTGGTGAATGTTCTTTCATCAGACTATATTCTTTTTGCAAAAGCAAGAGGAGAATCCGGATGGAAACTTATTGAAAGACAGGCATTAAGAAATATCTTACTTCCTGCATTAACATTACAATTCTTATCATTTAGTGAACTGTTTGGTGGAGCAGTTCTTGTAGAGCAAGTATTTTCCTATCCTGGAATCGGACAGACTGCAGTAGCGGCAGGACTTCAAAGTGATGTACCATTACTATTAGGTATAGTTTTAATTAGTGCAATATTTGTATTTGTAGGTAACTTAATTGCAGACATATTATATTACTTTGTTGATCCAAGAATTAAGGAGAATGATTACATTGAGAAGGAATAAAAATCAAAATGGACCATGGGTACTTTATCATGCAAACCTCAGAACTAAAACCCTTGTAATAATAATCATTGCTTCATTAATTCTAATTAGTGTATTTTTAAGCAATTTCCTAATTGACCCCAATAGTTTAACAACAGATTTTGCAAATATTAACCAAGCACCATCTTTCGAACATATATTCGGAACAGATTGGATGGGCAGAGATATGTTTACACGTACATTACTTGGATTAGGTCTAAGTATTGGAGTAGGAGCTTTTGCTGCATTAATAAGTACTGTTGTAGCAATTATATTAGGCATTTTATCCAGTGTCAATAAAGTTGCAGATGAGTTTGTAGCTGCAGTAATTGATTTATTCGGTTCAATTCCACATATTTTACTAATCATACTAATTTCAATTAGTTGTGGAGGAGGTTACTACGGTGTAATCATGGGTGTAGGTCTAACTCATTGGACCCCACTTGCAAGAGTATTAAGGGCAGAAATTAAACAGATAAAAACAATGGATTATATTAAATTGTCTGAGGAATTTGGAAAATCCAAATTATGGATTGCTAAAGAACATATTTTCCCTCTAATAATATCCCAGATTATTGTTGGAGTAATATTGATGTTCCCACATGCTATTATGCATGAGGCAAGTATTTCATTTTTAGGATTTGGACTACCACCACACCAACCTGCAATTGGTATTATCCTTGCAGAATCAATGAACTATTTAAGTACAGGAGCTTGGTGGTTAGCATTCTATCCAGGATTATCATTATTAATATTAGTATTATTATTTGATCTTATTGGTGAGAATGTGAACAAATTATTAAATCCCCAAAGTGCACAGACATAAGGAGATTGAATATGGAAAAATTATTAGAAGTAAGACATCTTTCAATATCATTTAACCAATATTTTAAAGGTTTAGAACAGAGAAAACTAAAGGTTTTATCTGACTTAAGTTTAGATATTTATGAAAATGAGATTTTAGCTGTTCTTGGAGCCAGCGGTTCTGGAAAAAGTTTACTTGCACATGCAATCCTTGGAATATTGCCTCCTAATGCCAATGTTAAAGGAGAGATGAAATATAAAGGTGAAAGCTTAACGCCCCAATTACAGGAGACAGTTAGAGGAAAGAGCCTATGTCTAATTCCACAATCAGTTAACTATCTAAATCCTTTGATGAGAGTTAAAGACCAAGCAGTTGGAAATATTGAAGATGAAAGTAAGAAAAAGGCCATTTATGAAAAACAGAGAAAAATCTTTGAAAATTATGGCTTAAAACCAGAAGTAGACGAGATGTATCCATTCCAACTTTCAGGAGGAATGGCAAGAAAAGTTCTCATATCCACTGCATTACTTAACAATCCAGACACCATAATTGCAGATGAACCAACACCAGGTCTTGATGAAAAATCTGTCAATGAAACCATTAATAACTTGATTGACTTAAAGGACAAGGGAACAGGTATTCTACTAATTACACATGACATTAATACTGCAATAAAAACTAGTGATAGAATAGCTATCATTTATCTCGGATATGTAATTGAGATAACCAGAACAGAGAACTTCAAAAACAATGGTGAAAACCTTATGCATCCCTATACCAAAGCATTATTTGACGCTTTACCTGAAACCAATTTCAAACTAACCAAAGGACATCAGCCATCATATATGCATATTCCGAAAGGATGCCCATATCAGGAAAATTGCAGTTTGAAAACTGAGGAATGTGTAAATGAAGTTCCAAAATTAAGGGAACTTAATGGTAATATGATAAGATGTAATCATCCACTAACAGGAGAGGAATAAAATGAATATCCTTAAAGCCGAAAATATCTCATTCGGATATATTGAAAAAAGACCAATTTTAAAAGGCCTTGATTTTGAAATGAATAATAGTGAGGTAGTAGGATTATTTGGTGATAGTGGTTCTGGAAAATCAACATTCTGCAAGATTTTAACAAGATTCATTCAGGATTATTCCGGCAAGATTACAATTAATAATAATGAAATTGAAAGTGGATTTAATCCAGTTCAACTTATTTTCCAACATCCCGAGAAGGTTATGAATCCCAAATGGAAAATGAATAAAATTATTAGGGAATCCTGGAATCCGACAGATGACATCTTAGATGAATTTGGTATTAAAAAAGATTGGTTTGACAGATATCCTTCAGAACTATCTGGTGGAGAGCAACAAAGATTTAGCATACTTAGGGCATTAAATCCAAAAACACAATTTGTTATTGCAGATGAAATAACAACAATGTTAGATGCAGTAACACAAGTACAAATCTGGGAAAGCCTACTTAAAATAGCAAAAGAAAAACAGGTTGGAGTTCTAGTGGTAAGTCACGATTATAACTTACTTAATAGAATTACAGATAGAATTGTATATTTAGATAATATTAACAATATATAATTCTATTATACCTCTCTTTTTAAAATAATAGAATCAAAAATTTTGATTTTAATTAGTAAAAACTAATTCTACCTCAAATCATATAAAACTAATTAAAAAAAACAAAAATTAATAAATAAATAACTAATTCTACCACCAATCATATAAAACTAATTAAAAAAAATCTATAAATTTGCTTAATAAAAACTGTTTTTAATCCAATTAGTTAATCATTAGTCTATAAAAATAAGTTTTAAACTATCAAATTATAAATTTAGAAAAGAGATTATTTCAATACAAATAAAATTTTAATAGATAAAAGATAAAAAAAAAGTAAAGAGTAATAATTAAAGATTAATTATCCTCATCAACTATCAAATCTACAAATTCAAAATTATTAGAATCAAATAAACCTTTGTCTGATAATTTAAGTGAAGGAAGTACTAGAAGTGCTAAAAAGGACATCGTCATAAATGGCGCTTTAAGTTCACAACCAAGAACCTTTAATATATTTTGAAGATTCTGCAACTTTAATGATACAGTTTCAACATTATCATTACACATTAAACCTGCTAAAGGTAATTCCAAGATTTCTTTAATATCTTTTTTCTGAGCGACTACAGCAAGTCCTCCCTGGTTTTCTCTAATAATATTAACTGCCTTAGCCATGTCTCTAGTATTGGTTCCAACCACAACTATATTATGAGAATCATGAGCTACGGAAGAGGCAAATGCACCATCCTTAATATTGAATCCCTTAACAAATCCATTTGCAACAGTATCCTGTCCATATCTATTTGCAACGGCTATCTTTAAAATATCCCTATCTACATTTTCCTGAACAATATGATCCATTACATCCAATTCTTTAATTGTTTGATCTGTAATTAAAGAACCGTCTAAAACCTTAATTACACGTGCTTTGACAGTACCTTCCTTAAGTTCAACTTTTACATCAAAATCCTCTGGTGATTTTTCTGATAATCTAAAGGTGTTTTCAAGTTGAGCTGGAGGTGCATTAAATAAAACATGCCCATTATCATATACACATTCACCGCCAACAAATGTTTTTAAAACATTGAAATTCTTAAAATTATCAATCAAAACAAAGTTTGCTCTTTTTCCAATTGAAATTGATCCCACATCCAGATTATAATGTTTTGCAGGATTTATTGTAACCATCTTAATAGCCTCAATTGGGAAGACATCCAAATCAATAAGTCTTTTTACAAGTAAGTTTAAGTGACCCTTCTCCAAATCAACGGGATTTTTATCATCAGATACAAGGAAATCGAATATCGGATTTTTAATAAGGATATTGAAGTCAGAATGGGATAGGTTAGAACCCTCTTCGGTATTGGCCCAGAAGATTTTTCTATCGTTTAGATTTAAGATATCGTCAAAATTTTTAGCAGATGATCCCTCACGGACCATTACCTTCATACCTAATTTCTTTTTTTCAATAGCCTCATCAAAACTTGAAGATTCATGGTCAGTAGATATACCTGCACCAATATAAGTTTTTAAATCTTCACCTGAAAGAAGTGGAGCATGACCATCCACTGGTTTATTTAGTTTCTTGGCATATTCAATCTTCTTAAATACCTCTTCATCACCTGCAAGTACACCTGGAAAGTTCATCATCTCCCCGAGTGATACCACATCATCAAATCTTAAAACCATTTTAACTATTTCACTATCAAGAACCGCACCGGAGGTTTCAAAGTTGGTTGCCGGCACACAGCTTGGTGCAGCATAGAAAAAGTCAAAAGGGACCGTGTATCCATTTTCAATCATGAAATTGATTCCTTTAACACCTAGAACATTAGCAATTTCATGATCGTCAGCTATAACTGAGGTAGTACCATGACGTATACAAGCCTTTGCAAAATTTGCAGGTGTAAGCATTGAACTTTCAATGTGGATATGACTGTCAATAAATCCCGGAAGTAAGATGCCCTCAAAATCCAAATCCACATCTGTAGGATCACTTGTAACAATCGGAATTACATCTTTAATATATCCATCTTCAATATATATCTCGGCAGGATACATATCATTAAATTCAACATCAACCATATTTGCAACTATAACCTTTTCCATAAAAATCACTTAAAAACTTGAGAGTAAACACATCTTAAATTAAAATAATTTATATTTAAAATTCATTAAATCGTTATAATCTAAAAATCTAGTTTAAAAATAAAACATTTAATTTGAATAATCTAAAGTTAATTATAATTATATTTTTATATTAAAAAAAGTTTATTACCTTATATTAAAATTAGTATGAAAGGACCTGTTTAGAAATTAGAACTATAAAATTAACAAGATTTGAATTAAAGTTTTTAATAAATTGTTTCAATTGAAAAATAGCTTTTAATTAGAAAATTTCTTTAAATAACTAAAAACTTAAATTTTTTGTAATATTTTGAGAATATAAGAAAAGTTATATGTTAAATCTAAAAAAAATAAAACTCAAATCTATTATAGACATTTAAGAATATAAGAAAAATTACATGCAAAAAAAAAAAAATTAAAATAGAAAAAAAGTAAGTAGTCAAAAATTGATATATTATTAACTAAATTAAGATTTAATCCTCATCGTCCTTGTGAAGTTCATCATATAAAACTGGTAGGAAAGCACCTACATCAGTTACAACACCAAGAACTTGAGCACTACCTCTATCTGCAAGTTTAGTTACAGTGGATGGATTGACATCAACACATACACTACTTACTCTGGAAGGTAACATATTACCTACAGCAATAGAATGTAACATGGTTGCAACCATGAATACCATATCTATTTTTTGTACATATTTACGCATCTCATTTTGTGCTTCTTGGCTATCGGTTATAACATCTGGAAGAGGTCCATCATCACGTATAGAACCTGCAAGTACATAAGGTACATCATTTTTAATAAGCTCATACATTATACCGCTTTTTAGGGTTCCATCTTCTACAGCTTCTTTAATAGAACCTGAACGATTGATTGTGTTAATAGCCCTCATATGATGAGAATGACCATTTGTAACAATTTCACCTGTTTCAACATCAATTCCTAATGAGGTACCATACAATGCTATTTCAATATCATGTGTTGCAAGTGCATTTCCCGCAAATAATACATCAATATAACCTTCTTTAATCAATTTTGCAACAACCTTATTAGCACCTGTATGGTCAATAGCAGGTCCACCTACAAATGCAATCTTTCCCCCGCGAGCTTTAACCTTCTTAACCTCATCTGCAATATCCTCAACAATACTCATTAAAGGTTTCTCAGATGAAACTTCACTGTTCATAAATTCAAAGTTGTTGGTTTTTCCTCTTGGTTTTTCAGGTGTAGAAACTTTAACACCTTCAATTCCAACAACAATTTTATCTCCCTTTTTAATTGCACCTAATGGTCTGCAGTATGCCTCTTCTTTTTCTTCATCGATTACAATTGCACAATCCATCTCAATATCCTTTACAACTAACCAGTTACCTTTATATAAGACGTGAGTTGTGTGGTGAGTAGTAGAATAAAATCTTTCCGGAAGAACATGATCAGCTGGTGACTCTTCTAAATTAACTTCTTCTATTCCTGCAATTGATACACCAATAGCTGAAAGTTCATCTAGAATTTGATTCAATTTTTCAATTGATTCTGCATATACAATTAGTTTAGCCCTGGATATATCGGTTTTATTTTTACCAACCTGAATATCTACAGTATCAAAATCTCCACCACGGTCCATAATTATATCAAATGTTTTAGGTAAAATATTTGAATCAATTATATGACCTGAAAGTTCTATTTCACGTTTAAACATTTTTATTCTCCTACATAATTTATTCAAAAATTAATTATAATGAAATTTTAGTTCTTTCATATATTTAAATATTTATAATATTAGGAAATTTTTAGTAATTTTATAAAAAAATAGTAGAAAAGCAAAATAAACTGAAATAAACTATAAGATCAAATAGATTTCTTAAAAACAGTTAAAAAAGTAATGATACATATTTGAATAAAAAATAAAAAAATCGAATTTTGTATTAATAAAAAGAGTTTTAGACATGGATAAAAAAAATATTTGAAAATATTTATCAACATACTGATGAAATTATACCTAAATGCTTACTCTCTTCCATCTACCAATACTTTTAATTCGCCACTTACAATATCAATTATTAACCCATGTATAGGTACCTCATCTGTAATCAATGGATGGTTTTTAATTATGTCAACCGTTTTTATAACATTGGATTCCTCACCATCTATTGCGCCAATCCATTCCTTAATGTCAACCTTATCAATTTCCTCTTTGGAAATTCCCATCTCAAGCATTTTATTGATTATTTTCTCCTCATCTGCATGTGCCATTCCACAATTAGTATGGCCTATAACCATCACCTCCTCAGCCCCTAGGGAGTAAATGGCTGCTGCAATTGATCTGACTGCATCTTCACCAACAATGGTATTTCCTGCATTTTTAATGATCTTTGCATCTCCTCTTTCAATACCTAATGCTGGTTCTAAAAAGTTAACTAATCGTGTATCCATACATGTTAATATTGCTAATTTTTTCTTAGGAAGATGTCCCAATTCTTCACCTTCAAAGTTCTTAGTAAATTCCTCATTTGCCTTTAAAACTTCATCTATCATCATACTACCACTTCATAATATCCTAATATAATAGAGTTTTTTATTATATTTATTTTAATAATATTTAAATTTTTATGTTTTATTTTCAGAACTAAAATATATTTGTTATATGTTTAGATAATGATTCTTAAAATGTTTAAAAAATTTACAAAATAAATTGAAACTGTATTTTTATTTTTAAAAAAACAGACGAATTTTTAAAAACTTTTAACAATTATTGGATACTAAATATCATATTAAAAGATCGAGGATAATATTTTAAGATATAAATTAAGTCTTAAAAAAACTTAAATTAAGGTATAACTATTAAACTACTAATATCTCCAATATATTATTAAATCAAAGCAGTATAAAAATAAAAATAAAAAAAGTAAAATTATATTAAAATATTATATTTACCTGTTATAAGGTTAATTGGTAAATTAAATTTACCATGAGAATCAGTAGTTTTATAATATTTAATATTTTTCAAAATAATTGTTACAGTTGCATTATTTATAGGTGTTTTATTTCCAGTAATTGGGTTTATTTTATAAAGGAATCCTTCAAGATTAGTTCCATTTCTATAATATTTAACAATATTATTTGAGACAATTAATGTTTTTAATCCAATAATTGTAATTGTTGCCTTTTTAGAAGATTTTTCATAACCTTTTGTACCATTAAAATTAACTGTTACTGGATATTTTCCTGGATTTAAATTAATATTAATAGATATTATTCCTTTTTCATTAGATTTAGAATAGTACTTACGATTATTAATTATAGTAATAATATATGTATTATTTAAAGGGTTTTTGTTTTCATCTGTAATTATTGCTACAAAATTAGTGTTATTACCATATAATTTTATTAAATTATCTGCTTTAATTGATGTTTTTAACTTTTTGATAGTGATTTTTGAACTTATTTTGGAAGGTTTATAATTATAATTACCATTATAATAAGCTGTCACAGTGTATATCCCTGCACCATTGGTAATAGGTAAACAAGCAAAACCTTCTTCATCAGTAACCTTATAATATGTCCTATTTGATATTATAATTTTAATATAAGAATTTATTAATGGATTTCCTTTATCATCAGTTAATTTAACAATATAACTTGAACCATCATTATAATCCATAATTAGATTATCTGCAGTCATTTTAGTATCTGTTTTATTATTAGTAATTCTAATTATTGCAGAACATTTACTTGTCTTAAATCCATAATAATTAAAGATACAGTTAGCAACATAGGTTCCTTCTTTATTATATATTGTTAATTCTGCCTTATTATTTTGTATTGGTCTCCAATATGTATCATTACCAATATCAATACGAATATATTTACCTTCAACAGATTTATCTGATTTAATATAAACAATAAATTTAGATCCATCATGATATTTCATACTAAGATTATTAGCACTAAGTGAAGTATCAACTAAATCATTATTTGATGATAATCTATTAGAAGATTTTTCATATTTAGTATTATTATCAGAAATAATACTTTTATTTTCATATATTGATTTTGTTTCTATTGCATTATTTGTTATATTATCAGTAGTTGTTGTTTGCATAAGATTGTTTGTGTCTGTATTATTTGTGATATCTGTTGCACTTATTAAACTAGCTGATAAAACAATGAAGAATATTAAAAAAAGTAGTAATAATGCATATTTATTTACATTATGCTTTTATTCATATTTTCATCTTTTATCTATTTTTTTATAGAATTGAATTTAATCAATCCTACAATTAATAAATTGTAAATAAAAGTATAAATAGTTTTGTTTAGTTTTATATTAATTAAATTATTCATATTTTTATGAATAAAAATAAATTAAATGAAATAATTTAATTTAAAGAAATATTTAAGGTTTTTAAAAAAATTAAAAAATAAAAAATAATTTAAGATAAAATAATATACCTTGTGTAAAACTTTTTATTAAAAAAAGGTTTGTTTAAAAAAAAATAAAATAATATTAAAAAAGCATTTAAGATATTATAAATTTCTTTAATTTTATACAAATTAAATATATAACAAAAACACAATTTTATATTGTTATAAATTCTTCAATACCATTAGTTCTTAAAGTTTCTTTAATATTAGTTTTATCAGAATCAGATGCAAAACCATTATCCTTAAATACGACACGAGTAACTTCAGAATCTTTCTGAAGCTCAATTATATCCCCAGCAATATCAGAAGTTATATTATCATCAAGACAAATAAGCAAAGCACCAAAACCAACAGAATAAACCAAATTATCTGACAAGTCTATTTTTTCAACAGGCAAAGTCAAATCAAGACCATACTTCAACATAACCTCATAAACCAAATCCAAATCACACCTATCAGACTTAATATTATCCTGAGAACTAAGCAAAGTCTGCTCAAGATTATCAAAATCAGGATCCCACTTCTCAAGATTACTAGAATCCAACTTAAACACCTTAAAACCAATATCTAAATCAGAATTACCAGACTCCTCAACAATCATATCACCAGCACGACGAATTCGCTCTTTACCTATCTCACAAATATTCCTATAACCTGCCTTAAAAGCCTCAGACTCATTATTAGATGGATAAGGTAATTGAACCATTATAAATTTTTGATTATAATCATATTTATTATTCATATCCATTACAGAATGAGCAGTTGTTCCAGAACCTGAAAATAAATCTAAAATAATAGAATTTTTACTTGAAATGATTCTTAGTATATCTTCAACCAAATAAATAGATTTAGGAAAATCAAATACTTTTTCTCCCATTAACTTTTTCAAAACATTAGTCCCATTAGCTGTTGCATTATACTTTTTATCTACCCAATGAGTTGTTAAAACTTGTTGTTCTCTAATTTTATAAAAAATATTTAATTTACCAGTATTTTTATCTATTTCTGCTTTTATTTCATTATTAGATAACTTATCATTGAATCTATTAGGTAATACAATCCATGCCCTTTCTTTACCTTTATTATCAATTGGTAAAACTTTTATATAATTATCATTTTCATTTAATGTAATTTCAGTTAAATCATCACTAACATAAATTGGATAAAATGCTTTAGGTTTTTTATTTTTAGTTGTATCTCCTCTTATAAAATTTTTCCATTTGAAACGACCCATATCATCTCTTTCTTTAAACTCTTTTAACTTATTATCACTTAAAACAACCTTATTAAATTCAACAAAATTCTTATTTTTAGAATAAACTAACATATATTCATTTGAAGCAGAAAAAAATTTAGCATGTTGTCTACCTTCGGGTTTATGAACAACTGTTATAATACCTAATTTATTTTCTTCACCAAAAATTTCATCACAAATATCAATTAAATTATTTAATTCATAATGGTCAATTGCTAATACAACACAACCATCATTAGATAAAAGATTTCTTGCTAATTTAAGACGAGGATACATCATATTCAACCAATTACTATGAAAACGACCATCAGACTCAACATTAGTACTCAATTTAATACCATTGCTCTCTCTATCTCCTTTTATTTTAGAAGTTTGACCTGTAATCTCCAAATAATTTTTTAAATTGTCTTTATAATCATTTTTATAAATTATGTCATTACCAGTATTATAAGGAGGATCAATATAAATACATTTAACCTTACCATAATAACTTTTCTGAAGTAATTTAAGAACCTCCAAATTATCCCCCTCAATATACAAGTTTTGAGTAGAATCCCAATCCTTAGACTCCTCAACACAAGGCCTTAAAGTACCAGTAGACTGCTTTTGAGACTCACGAATAGCATCAGTTTTACCCGGCCAAGTAAAATTATACCTCTCATCACCAGTATCAACATTTTCACCAAGAAGCAATTCTAATTTTTCAAAATCAATCTTACTCTCCTCAAAAACTTCAGGAAAAATCTCTCTTAATTTCAAAATATTATCACTCAAAACATCCTCAGACTTACCATCTAACTTACTCTCAATCATAATACCACACTCTTAATTTAAACACAATTTGTTTTAAATTTTTTATAACTATCAGCTACATCATATTTTACACCACTCTTAAGTGCTGCAAAATGTTTCCTACCACATTTAATTTTAGCTGATTCAGTAGGTCTTAAAGAACTAGAATCTGTGTTACCTTTAGTTTCAATTACAAAGTACATTTTTTTCTGACCATCATCATTAAGAAGAATCGCCCAATCCGGATTATATCCACCAATTGGTGTATTAATCTTAAACCATCCAGGAAGTTTAGTATAAATAAGGACTTCCGGATCCCTTTCAAGATTTTCTGCAAATTCCTTTTCAACATCACTATCATATACTACATAATCATATACAGAACGTTCACTTTCAATCATATTCTTTTCAAGATATCCGAAAAGTTCATCATTAGTAAATAATTCTTGTGAATAATAATCATCTAATTCCGTATATTTAATACCATCAACCAACAGTTTGTTCATTTCACGTTTAATTATTTTAAGTGATTCCTCCATATATTCTTGAGGATTTCTTTTAAATTGATTAAGAGTTTTACTTTCAATTAAAACATTTACAATAGTTTTTCTTGTAAGATATGTCTCGTTTTGAAGGAAAGTGATAATATCTGGAAGTGCTACCTCCTCTTCTTCAGTATATACCACAGAAGAGGGTATTTTACCATCCTCATTTACATTAACACCAGAAGCATCAATTGTTAAACCAGTTTTTGTATAAATTAATTTAGGTTTTTTAACATCAAGTTCTTCACTTAATGCAGAACTACAATTATCAACCAATTCATCAGTATTAAAATCAACGGAATAAGATGTTTTATGTTTTATTTTATCCCAAAACTCCTTAAAATCATCAGATAAAAATACTCTTTTGTTAACCTTAACCTTACGTTTCTTATCTGCATTTTTTATTGGAAGTTTTTTAGTACGGCTTGAAAGAACTTCAACAATCTGATTTTTAATTGAAGCATATTTTTCAGGAACATCAACAGTACCCTTATTAACAGCTACTTTTAAAGCATCCTGAACTTTACCTCTACCATTAATATAATTTTTAAGTTTAAAATGATTAAAAAGTTCTAATGAACCTTGTTTATCAATAGGTTTAACTTCACCTTTATTATTTTCCATAGAAATATGTGCAAATGCATACTCATCAATAACACCAAATTTAATACCTGTTTCCTCTTCCATTTCACTTTGTAAAGATTTAGCAAAATCTTCATAACTTTCATTTGCCATAACCGTTAAAATATTAATAGAATCATCATGTATACGTTCACCCTCTTGATTTACACATAACCTTAAACCTCTACCAATCTCCTGACGTTTTTTCATAGTTGAGGAAGTTTCATTAAGAGTACAAATTTGGAAAACATTAGGATTATCCCAACCTTCCCTCAATGCAGAATGTGAAAAAATAAACTTAAGAGGAGAATCAAAACTCAATAATTTTTCTTTATCCCTCATTATTAAATTAAATGTGGATTCATCATCTTTATTTGCCCTTAATTTACCTTTTTTGGTTTCATGACTATCTTTAACTTTACCTTTTTTATCTACTGAAAAATAACCATTATGAACTTCTTCTGCTTTAAGTGTTAAATCAATATCATTATATAAAGTACTATATTTAGGTTTTTTAATAACTTTCTTATATTCCTCTTCAAAGATTCTAGCATAAGGACCTTTAATTGGATTCCCATCCTTATCATACTGTCTATAATTTGCTACTTTATCAATGAAAAATAAACTTAATACTTTAATTCCACGTTTATTCAATATTAATTCTTTATCAAAATGTTCTTCAATAGTTTTTCTAATTTGTGCTCTTTTTAATGTTAAATCATCAACATCACCTACAGATTGACCTATTTTTAAAATTAAATCCTTAGGAGTAAATGACACATATTCATTTCCTTCCCCACAATATATTTCATCAACAGTATAACCATTATAAATATCACGATTAGTTAATTTAACTTCAGATAAATCATCACCATCATGAACAGTTATTTTTTTACGTTTAATTGAACCTTTAACATTAGCATCAATTTCAAGTTGAGCTGTAATTTTATTTTTATTGTTTTTTACTGAAATAAGTTTAATATATGCCTTATTATGATAATCTAATGATTCAAAACCTGCAACTTCAATTCCTTTAACAAGATGTTGTTCAAATGCCTCAACAGAATCTAATTTATAAACTAAATTTTGAATTTCTTTATGAGTAGCAGAATATCTTAATGTACATAATGGATTTAAATAACTTATTGCCTCCTCACCTTTTCCACCCATAACAGATTGAGGTTCATCAATAATAACAATAGGATTAGTCTCAGCAATTAACTCAATAGGTTTATAACCATTTAACTTATCTTGCTCTCTATGAATAATATTAGTATTATTAGTTTTTTTAGAAGAATCTAAACTACCTTTAGTGAAACTCTTATTAAATGAATCAATATTAATAATCATAATCTGAATATTAGAACTTACAGCAAAATTTCTAACCTGTTCTAATTTAGAACTATCATAAATAAAAGAATCATAAATCACATTATCATATAACTCTTTAAAATGATCACGAGTAATTTGAATTGTTTTAAATACTCCTTCTTTAATAGCAACACTTGGCACAACAACAATAAACTTAGTAAAACCATATAACTTATTTAATTCAAAAATTGTTCTAAGATAAACATAAGTCTTACCAGTACCAGTCTCCATTTCAATATTAAAATCTAAATGTCCTTTTTCCAATGAATCACTTAGAGCAAGCTTATGATATTGTTGTACCTTTCTTAAATTTTTTAAAATATCTTCAGTACTTATATCCAATTTATTTCCTACTCCCTGACCATTACCTACACCATAAATTCCTTGTTGACCAGTTACAGTAAAATAAGACAACATAGAATTTTGACCTTTAAATAAATCAGTAACCGCTTTAACAGCTTCCTTTTGATATTTAAGATTAGAATTAAATTTAAGTTTCATTCTATCACACAATATACAACATATTAAAAATAAATTTATAAAATTATTAAAAAAATTTAATCAAAAATTAAACTAATTTTATTACAACATTACAAAATCCAATTATTAAATTCAAAATATTTTATTGTTTAATTCTTAAATTGTTATAAATTCTTCAATACCATTAGTTCTTAAAGTTTCTTTAATATTGGTCTTATCTGAATCAGATGCAAAACCATTATCCTTAAACACAACACGAATAACCTCAGAATCTTTCTGAAGATCAACTATCTCATTAGCAATACCAGAAGTAACATTATCATCAAGACAAATAAGCAAAGCACCAAAACCAACAGAATAAACCAAATTATTAGACAACTCAATTTTCTCAACAGACAAAGTCAAATCAAGACCATACTTCAACATAACCTCATAAACCAAATCCAAATCACACCTATCAGACTTAACATTATCCTGAAAACTAAGCAAAGTCTGCTCAAGATTATCAAAATCAGGATCCCACTTCTCAAGATTACTAGAATCCAACTTAAAAACCTTAAAACCAATATCTAAATCAGAATTACCAGACTCCCCAACAATCATATCACCAGCACGACGAATACGCTCCTTACCAATCTCACAAATATTCCCATAACCTGCATTATACGCTTCTGATGACTTTGGTATTTTTTCATCCAATTGAATCATGACATAATTCAATTTTTTCTGCATTGTTGAATTATATTTCAAAACTGCTTCGGCCATAGTTGCACTTCCACTGAAAAAGTCTAAAACAAGTCCATCGATAAATGGACAGCTTAATCTTAATATAATATTCAATAAATTAACAGGCTTAGAATAATCAAATATCCTATTTAATTTGAAAATTTTTTTTAAATCAGCGGTGGCAGACAAATTATCTCCAAACATTTTACCTTGCCAAAAATCTATTGCAGATTGACCTTTTTTAATAGCATCTCTTTTATAAACTTTTTTACGTGGTTTTCCATCCCCATTATTTGTAAATACAATTCTTTCTTCCTCAAGTAAATTTTTAAAAGTTTCTTTTGTACCTAACCATGTTTCATTATATGATTTACCTGTAGGAGTTACAATTTCATATTTAGAACCTCCTTGACCTCTACTTGCACACCAAGGAGTTGTGCTCCATTCTCCTTTAGGATCATTATCTGGATTAGTATATGTAGAAAGCCTTTTATCACTCAAAGGTACTTTTCCAAATGATTTCAATTTTTTTAATACTTCATAAGACTTTGAATAAACCAATATATATTCTTTAACTTTTGCAATCATTTTTGAATCATCATTTGGTTGATTTGAACGTCTTCTCCAAGAAACACAAGATTGAAAATTCTGTTCACCAAAAATATCATTACAAATTTTTTTAAGATTATCAACCTCATTATCATCAATACTAATAAAAATAACACCATCATCTTTTAATAAATTCCTAGCCAACTTAAGACGAGGATACATCATATTCAACCAATTACTATGAAAACGACCATCAGACTCAACATTAGTACTCAATTTAATACCATTGCTCTCTCTCTCTCTCTCCTTCTACTTTAGAAACCTGACCCGTAAGCTCTAAATAATTTTCCAGATTATCCTTATAATCATCATGATAAACAAAATCCTTACCAGTATTATAAGGAGGATCAATATAAATACATTTAACCTTACCATAATAACTTTTCTGAAGTAATTTAAGAACCTCCAAATTATCCCCCTCAATATACAAGTTTTGAGTAGAATCCCAATCCTTAGACTCCTCAACACAAGGCCTCAAAGTACCAGTAGACTGCTTTTGAGACTCACGAATAGCATCAGTTTTACCCGGCCAAGTAAAATTATACCTTTCTTTACTTGTATCAATTTCATCGTAATTTCCTAAAGTTTCTTCTAGTTTTTCAAAATCAATTTTATCTTCATTAACTATTTCAGGAAATAGTTTCTTAAGTTTCTGAATATTATCATAAACAATATCCTCACTTTTACCATCTAATTTAATTTCTTCCATAATTATACACCACAATAAACATTAATAATACTTATCATATTAAAATAAATTATTTAAAAAGTGATTTAATGAATTATTTTATTCTAGAATTCAACTTTTTAAAACAAATATTTTTAAGTTAAAATAAATTTATTTCATAACTTTTAAAAATTTAAACTGAATATATAAATGTTAATTTTATTAAAAAAATAAATTCAATATTATATTAAACTCTTTAAAAATATAAATAATAAAATTTAATAATCCCATATATTAACAAGAAATATATATTAATAAAAATCTATTTAGAAAGTTCTGATTTTAACTTTATTACTTTATCATCTAATAAATTAATTTTCATATTTAAATCAACTTTTTTATTAAATTGAGACTCCTTTTTAATTTTATACTTTAAATCAGTAATTTCATTATTTAATTTAGTAATCTCCTTATTAATCTCATTAACTCTTTCAATAGAAACACTAACATCTTTTCCTGCATTAATTTTACCATTATAAATAATAATTGCATTTATTATATCATCATAAAAAGTATAAGTATTTTTAAAACTTAAATTGTCCAATTTTATATTATTAAAGAAATCTTCTGAAAAAGTATTCATATTTTCTGTATCAATCCAATTTGTGCTTATCAACTCATCAAGAGTTATTCTATCTTTATCTATAAGACTATCACTTATATGTGATGCGAATAATCTAATATATCTATCATCATATTGAAAGCTTAATACAATTGGATATGGAATAAATCTAAGAATAATATCTGCAATTCTATTAATTTTACCTTCTTCTTTTAATGAAAAACTATTAAATTCATTGTCATTTTCGATTTCATGAAAATTTTCAACTTTTAAATTAATATTAATAAATTCTATTTCAAGATAATCTCGATTATCATCATGATAAGGTTTAAGTCTAATAATACCATCATCTAATTTATAAATCCATTTCATTTGCTTTACATATTTTGTAAATACCTCCTTATCTGACTTAACCAATCCACATGCTCCAAATATATCCTTTTTAGATATAACAACATTCATTAAAGCGCTTTCTGGAATATCTGTTAATTTTTCTATTAAAAGCATAATATTACCTATATTTATCAATTTATTAGATTTAAAGAAAATGTAATATAAAAATTATTTAACTATTAAAAATGTTATTAATTCGAATTCTTCTAAACCATTAATATCTTGTTTTACTGTAACCGTTCCTCCTTTAGTAAATAGACTTTTTACACCAGTTTCCTGTTTTTTGCCTAAAATATCTTCAATTGCATCTACAAGTAATGATGAATATTTCTCCATGTCTTTACCATCATTCGTTTCATTATTAAATTCTTTAACTAGATTTTCAATTACTGTATCTTTACCAACACATAATTTTTTATAATAATCCATGACTTTTTTTGATTTTATATATGAAAATTTAACTTCCCCCTCTTCTCCAATATAAACTAAATAATATGGACTTAATGGATTGCGCTCACGTGTTTCTGTTGTTCCAGTAACTTGTCTAAGTAAAAATATTACCCCTGGATCCAAATCTGCTTTTAAATCATTAGAAATATTAACAATAGAATAAATACCTTTAGGTGCTTTTTCAAGTTCACCTTTATGATTTTTCATATAATCCATCAATTGTATTTTAAAATCATTAAATGTTAAATCAGTAATAGAAATTGAATTAGAGATATCTTCAAGATCAAGAACTCTATCTTGAAGTTCTTCAAGTTGTCTTCTACGATAATCTAAATCATTCATCTTTTGATTTTCACTTATAATGTTTTCTTCACCTGTAGCACTAACATCCACCATTACCATTTTTGTTTTAACCCTTTTTTCAAGATCAATATATTCATCAAGTTCCATATTTGGCCAGAAATTTATAAGCTGAATTTCCTTATTTTTAGAGCCAATACGGTCAATTCTTCCAAATCTTTGAATTATACGTACTGGATTCCAATGGATATCATAATTTATAAGACAATCACAATCTTGTAAGTTCTGACCTTCAGATATACAATCAGTACATATTAAAATATCAATGTCTTCTTTGGCATCAGGATTAATACTTTCTCTTTCTTTAGAAATTGGTGAAAAATTTGTTAAAATATCATTAATATCCCCAGCAGTAACAGATTTAAGGTTAGTTTTATTAGAATCAGAACCAGTGATAAGTGCAGTATATATTCCAAATTCATTAAATGCCCATTTATGAATATTTTCATATAAATATCTTGCAGTATCAGAAAATGCTGAAAATATAATTATTTTTTTATTTCCTGGATTAAATGGTTTTAATTGTTTTTTACGTATTAAATCTTTTAAATCGTGTAATTTTCCATCTCTTTCAGGAGTAATTTCTTTAGACACTTTTAATAAATTTTTAAGTTTTTCTTTATCTGATTTTAAATCATCTTCCCATTTAATTAAATCCATATCCTGGAACAATACTTTTGTTTTACTTCCAAAAATAATATCGTCATATTCTTCATCACCATCAGGATCAATTAGATTTATATCCAAATCAGGATTATATTCAATTCCCCCTTGTATTTTACTTAAAACATCATCAATTTTATATAATAAACGAGTTATACTTAGTCTAAATGATTCAATTGAACTTTCCATACGTTTTAATAAGTTAATTCTCATTAATTGTACAATACTTGTTTCCCTATCTAATTGTCTAAATTTAGATTTTCCCAATTTAACAGTAGTATCATATTTTTCCTCATATTGATCAAGTATACTTGGATAAATATAATTCATAGGAGAATAGATACCTAAATTTAACTTAGATATTTCATTATTAATCATTGCAAGTGGTGGAAATATATTTTCTGTATCTAAATCAGGTTTTATATTAATTGGAGTTTTTCTTTCTGGAAACTCACCTATTTCATCCAAATCATAATATTTTTCAATATGTCGTCTTGAACGTGCAATAGTAAGGGTATCTAAAAGTTTAAAATAGTCTAGATCAATACTATCCAAAAATTCTTTACCTGATTTTCTATCATCGGGAATCTTAGACCATTCATTAAATACTCTTTGTGCTTTCCTTAAAGTATTACTAATACTAGGAATACCAACATCATCAAGAGCATTATCATTATCTTCTGTTATAAAAGCAATCTGATTTTTAATATCAGTCATCTTATTATTAACTGGAGTAGCACTTAACATCAATACACGTGTTTTATGTCCTCCTTTAATAACTTCATCCATTAATTTTTCATATCTCGTCTGTCTGTCTTTAACTGCAGGATTATTTCTAAAATTATGAGACTCATCAATAACAACAAGATCATAATTTCCCCAATTAATAGTTTTTAAATCCAAATCCCCAGATTTACCTTTTTCACGACTTAAATCCGTGTGATTTAAAACATCATAATTAAACCTATCATCTACAAAAATATTTCTTTTATCATTTTGTGTATAAATTGTCCAATTATCCCTTAATTTTTTAGGGACTAAAACAAGAACCCTATCATTTCTTAACTCATAATATTTAATAATTGCAAGTGCAGTGAAAGTTTTACCTAAACCAACACTATCTGCTATAATACAACCGTTATATTTTTCAATTTTATCAATTGCACCAATAACTGCATCTTTTTGAAATTTATATAGTTTATTCCAAATCTTAGTCTCTTTAATAGGATTACCTTTCCTTACAATTTTATCTTCGTCAAGTGCATCTAAATCATTACTAAAAACATTGTATAATGATAAAAAGTAAATAAATTCCGCAGGATTTTCTTTATGCATTATACGCATTTGATTTAAAACTTCCTCTTTCACATCAACAAGAAGATCATCGTCATTCCAATACTTTTCAAATTGTTGAAGAAAAGAATTAACCACACTTTTACCATATTGACAAGTATTAATATCCTGTCTTTTAGAAGGAGTAAGTCCTAAACCAGTAGTAGTGAAATCAACAGTACCATTTATAGCAATATCAGAGTTATCATTATTATCAACACAAATCATACGAAGTTGAGCTTCATTAATATTTTTAAATGTTTTAAAATCAGCTTTACTTTTAATCCAATTATAACACTCGCGAGATATTGAACTCATAGTCATTTCATTCTTAAGCTTAATTTCATATTCATTACCAAAAATATCATTATTATCAATATAATATTCCCTTGCTTCTTTTTCTTTATTTTTAGTAAATGTAGGTTTAGTGTAAATAAAACGCATATTGTCAATTTTATTTAAGTCTTTTTTAAGCATATCATAAGCATACATAGAAAAATAAGCAGAAATAATAGATAATTTAGAGCCCTTTCTTAGACTATCTTGAAGTTCTTCATAAACAAAACCCATACTCTTATTATCTAATATTTTTGGAGCTTTCATTTCCACCAAGATATTCACCTAAATTAAAAAGTATTTCAATGTTAAAATATTTGAAATAAATAACTAATAAAGGTTTATATATGAATTAACATAATTCAAACAAAAAATTATGAAAACAATATAAAAGAAATATAAAACATTAAAAATTAACCCAACAAAAAACAGAAAAAATAAAATAAATATAAAATATTAAAAATTAATTTAATAAAAGGAGGTTCTCCAAAATTATTTTTTTTTATGATTTTTATTAAAATAATATTATGTGGAGTTTTAATTGTTTATTGTTGATGTTCTTTAGCAGAATAAATGCAATCTTGTTTTTTATTCTTTTTTGTTAATTAACAGACGTATTTATAGTTTTACAAAGTAAAATATATAATTTTCTTATTTAATTTTATAAATATCTTATTTAAATTATTTTTAAAACAGCTTCATGACACAAAATAGGATTTCAACAAATCCATATAACCATAATATTAGAATATTGAAATAAATAGATAATGAAATTTTATAAAAAAATTTAATCCCATACATTATATTAATAAAGGAAATTTAAATATATCCATATTAAGAAGATATTTGAACCTTATTTCCTTCAATAAAAAATTAATATACACAAAAATAAATAATTTGAAATAATTTAAAAATGCAGTTTAGGAATAGTTTAATATTTCATATAATAAATAGGAAAATATTTAAAACCTATATTTCCACCAATAAAATATTTCTAATTTTCTAAATGATACGGTAATAATTCATATAATAAAATACACTTTTTTCTTTTAATATTTAAAAGAATAATCAAATATTAATATTATAATCTATTAAAAATAGTATTATGTTAAATGAGAAAAATGAAAAAAAGATTTTGACAATACAAGATATATCTTGTTATGGGCAATGCTCAATAACAGTTGCACTACCAATCATATCTGCATTCGGAATCGAAACTGCAGTCCTTCCATCTGCGGTTCTATCTACACATACATCAGGTTTTTCAGGATATACCTGCAGAGACTTAACAGAGGATCTTCCTGCTATTCGTGAACATTGGGAAAAAGAAGGAATATACTTTGATGCCATATATACTGGTTACATTGGCTCAATGGAACAATTGGAGTATATAAAAGAAATAATAGATTCAAGATTAAAGCCTGACGGACTTGTATTTGTTGATCCTGCCATGGCGGATAATGGAGAATTTTATCCTGCATTTAACCAGGAATTTGCTGATAAAATGGGTGAACTATGTAAGATAGGAGATTACATCCTTCCTAACACCACTGAGGCTTGTTATTTATTACATAAACCTTGGAAACCAGATTTCTCAAAAGAAGAAATCTTAGATATGGCAAATGAACTTTCCGACTTTACAAAGAAATATGTTATCTTAAAAGGAGATAACCACATAGAAAATAAATTGGGAACAATTGTTTTAGATAAAAATAGCCCTTCTTCTACAGAAATTGTATACAATGACAAGATAGATTACATTTCCCATGGAACCGGTGACGTTTTTGCCTCAGCATTTGTAGGATCATCACTTATCGGTAAATCACCATCCAAATCAGCGGAAATTGCAGGTGAATTTACTAAAAGGGCTATCGAGGAAACAGTTGGTGATCCAAACCATAGATATGGAGTAAAATTCGAAAAGGTAATTCCACATTTATATGATTTGTTATAATTTAATAGACGATAAAATCTATTAAATTTTTTTAAATTTTACTAATTATTAGATATTATTATTTAATTTTTAATTAATCAGCAGAAATTAAACAACATACCCATTTTCTTCTTTAAACATTATAGAACACTTTTTTAAATCCTTAACTAATAATCAAATTAATTAACAGATTATTTATTCTCCTTACTATCACTATAAGGGAACTTAACAATTTCATCATCAATATAACATATAGCAATATTGAAAATTTACTACTGAAAAATAAAAAAATAATTAATTAGAGACAATAAGTAATTAAACAAGGAATTAACCTATAAAAAAGTTAAATAAATAAAAAAAAGTAGTTAATTAAGAAATTAACCTATAATAAACATGTAATTAAGGTAAGGATTGCAAGACCACCTTGCATTATAATAATTTTTGGATTACTTGTAAAGCCACCATACAATGCAACAAGAATAATATATGCCATTAAACAGATAAGTGCAACTTTACTTGTAAACACAAATACAGAAATTAAGATCAAAATTGCAAGTAAACCATTATACACACCCTGATTTTTAAAAAGTGTATTAACAGAACCTCTTTCTAATTCAGTTCTATCCATGCCAAAGACTTTGGAAGTTCTATCTGAGGAAGTCGCAAAAGTCTCCAAATACATTATAAATAAGAATTCAATGGCTACAAGTGTAGCTAATATTTCAGTTAATAGAAACATGATATCTCCTTTTTAATTAATACAAATTATAAAATATAAATAATTTACTTAACTCCTTAAAGATAAAAAGTCATAAATTATTTTAGCCGCATTAATGGCAGTTATATCACCTAGCCTATCAGATGCAACCTCCATAACATCAAAACCTAAAATATCTTTATCTTTTAAACATACCAGAATATCCTGGATATTTTCAGGTGAAAGTCCACAGGGTACAGGATTGCCCAAGGAAGGAGCATATGCAGGATCAAGTGCATCCATATCAATTGAGATATAAATCGGATTGTCAATAGCCTCCAGATAGTTAAGTAGATAAGTAAAGGATTTTCTTAGATCGTCTGCTTTAAAAGAGGTGATTTTATCCGAATGTTCATCTACAAATTCCTCTTCCTCCAATGATGAGGATCTTATTCCAATCTGAATAATCTCCTTTGGATTTAAATCAAATACCCTATGCATAATAGTTGCATGCGAATCCTTTTCGCCTTGATAATCATCAATAATGTCCCTATGTGCATCAACATGTACTATAATAATATCTGATAGATCATTTGATTCCTGATTGTTTGCTATTGCAGATAAGATTCCTTTAGTGGCACTATGTTCTCCACCAATAAGAATCGGCCTGATGTTATTATTAATTAAATCGGATACAACATCCTCAAGTAAATCACATGTCTTTTTACAATTGCCTGGAATCGCATTAAGGTCCCCAAAATCATAGAACACAGTATCCATCTCCTTGTTAAGAATAGTATTATAATATTCAAATGAATATGATGCTTCCCTTACAATAAGTGGACCATATCTTGAACCAACATGATAAGAAACAGTGCTGTCAAATGGAACCCCTATAATACCCCATAAATTATCATCATCCTGAGGAATATTATCAAAATCAACCTCTTCTTGTGAAAATGCAAATTTACAAGGTTCATGCATGCCAAATATCATTAAAACACCTTAAATTAAGTAAGATCAATTAAAAAATTAAAAAATAAGTAAAAAAAATGAATTATTTTTTATAATAAAAAATAATTAAAAAAGCCCTAAGTTTTAACTAGAACAATTCGAATCGAATCATTTAAATAGCCAAATATTAATGGATTTAAAATTGAATTAATTAATATTTACTAGTTAAAACATGTTAAAATTTTAAATTGAATAGATATTTAAACCAATAGATAAATTGAAAATATTAGATTAAATTGTTAGATATTTAAACTAATATCAAAAGTTGAAATTAATACATTAAAAATTATGGAATCTAGTAACTAGGTGCTGAACCTTTAGTTCTCATAATTTTCATGTTACCCATAGCTTCAATATATTCTACTTCAATACCTTCAACAATTTTATCAGCCAATTCTTCAGGTAATGGTAATTCTAAAGTATCGTAGTTTTCCATATCCATGATTTGTACAGTAGTACCTTGGATAGATAAAACTTGACCTACTCTTTTATCAATTATAGGAATATCAACTTTACTGTTTACAGGTTTGGTTAAAGTTCTTTTTTGACCGTCAAAAACACCGATAGCTTCTACTCTAGCTTTTGCAGCTCCATGTTTACCAGGTGAAGAGGTACTTAAACCTACAATTTTACAAGGTTCATCATCTAATACTACATATTTACCTACTTTTAAAGTTTTTACTTCTACAACTTTAGTTGCCATAAAAATTTCCTCCAAATAAAATTAAATAATTTTTCCTAATATTAATAGTTGATTTTAAAATAAAAGCATAATCTTTACAATAAAATCAGAAATAAGAATTAATTTATTAAAAATTAATCTTGACTATGAAATATAATATTATATTATTATATTAGATTTATTTTTATATAAATGTTAGTACAAAACAAAGAAAGTATTTAAATGGAACCTAAAAAATCAAAAATAGATGGCCACCTCACAGTTAAAAATCATAACATAAAGTCTTTAATTATATGTAAATAACTAAAAGAAAATTATAATTTATTTAGAAAAATAAAAAATAATAAATTTCATAAAGAATTCCTATAAAAAAAGGAATATAAAATTTTATTACTATAAAAAATCATATTATATTATATTTAAATAATGGATTTTCATATTGTATTCCATTGAATCATGAAAAAAATAAGGATGAGATAATGAAGGTTTCTATCGTATCAGGAAAAAGTGAAGGTCCAACACGTTTAAATGCATTTGATAATGCATTGACAGATGCTGGAATAGGGGATGTCAATTTAATAAAAGTGTCAAGTATGTTAGAGAAGAAAACATCCATTGTAAAATTACCTAAACTAAAGGCAGGTGCAATGGTGAATTGTGTTCTTTCTAATATAACTTCAAGCAATCCTGGAGAAACAATTACCGCCTGTGTAGCTGTTGCCATTGGAGATAATTTAGGTTGTGTAGTTGAGACAACAGGAGTTAATGTATCAAATCAGGAAAATAGAAAAGAAGCAGTGCAAATGGTAAAATATATGATGCGTAAAAGAAATGAGAAGATTAATCAGATGATTGTTGAGGATTCAACACATACTGTTGAGAACATTGGTTCTGTAGTAGCCTCAGTTGTATATCTTAATGATGATATTATTGAAAAGGATACAGAGGAATAAAAGTTTTATAATATAATTATTTATCAAATGAAGGGTTTACAATGAATTCAGAAGAAATAGAAAAGTTAAAGGAAATCTCACTTGCAATTATTGAAAATGTGGAAAATGCTGTAAAAAGTCATTTTGGAAAGGAGGAATCTGGAAGATTTGTAAAAATGGGGGCCGATGGAACACCTACTTCCCGTATTGATTTAGCTGCTGAGGATCAAGTAGTTTCATACCTTAAAAATCAGGATTTTATTTGCTACTTAATTAGTGAAGAAATCGGAGAGTTAAAATTAGGTCAGGGAATGATTAAAGAAGTTAACTTAACTAATGAATTACTTAAAGATAAAAAATCTGATGCGGAATATATCTTTTTATGTGATCCATTAGATGGAACCAGTAACGCTATTAAAAACATACCTTCATTTGGTATCTCCCTTGCAATAGCAACTGTTCCCGAAGGTAGACTTGCAACACTTGAGGATGTTGTCATAGGAACAACCAAAAACTTTGCAAATGGGGATATTTGCCAAGCTGTAAAAGGTCATGGCGCATTCTTAAATGGAGAGAAAATGAAACCATCAAGTGAAACCGACCTTGAGAAGATGTCACTTGGAGGATTTACAAAAAGTAATACAGTCTCAGCATCAAAATTAGTGGATACAGCAAGAAGAATGAGAGTTTTAGGTTCAGTTGTACTCGAGTTAGGTTATATTGCAAGTGGCCAATATGATGCATTCCTCGACTTAAGGGGCAGTAGAATTATTGATATTGCAGCAAGCCAGCTAATTGTAAAAGAATCTGGTGCTATTGTTACCAATAAGTATGGAGAAAAATTAGACAATAAATTAAGTATCTATGAGAAGGTAGTGATAGTCTGTGCAGGTAATGAGGAGCTCCATTCCAAAATAATTAAAATAATAAATAATGACGAGACCTTTGATATTAACTCTGTAGCAATCATATCACGTATAGACGATAATAAATCCATGTTGTTCTCTGTAAAAATCATGAATGAGTTGATGGATAGGGGAATCAATATAGTTATAGAAAGTACGTTAGCCAAGAAACTACAGAAACTCAAAAACAATCCGGAACTAATTGAAATTATTAAGGAAATTCAAGGAGAATCACCTAAAATTAAAGAATATTTGAAGGACATAAACTTCAATATAAACTTTAAGGGATTAGCTGAAAAGCTCGAAGATTTAAGAACAGATCTTGCAATAATTCTAGGTGGAGACGGAACATTACTTAGAACACAATCCCATCTTACAACCGAAATTCCAATATTCGGTATCAATTTAGGAACCGTGGGATTTTTAACAGAAATTGAAGTATCCGATACCTTTAATGCATTAAACCAAATATTAAAAGGGGATTACTATAAAGAAAGTAGAAGCCAACTTATTGTATCCCATGAAAACCATCAATATACAGCATTAAATGAAGTTGTAATAATGACAAATAAACCTGCCAAGATGTTACACTTTGAAATTTCCGTTGATGGAGAAATTGTGGAGGAATTAAGGGCAGACGGCCTTATAATTTCAACACCAAGTGGATCCACAGCATATTCCATGTCTGCAGGAGGACCTATCGTGGATCCTAAAGTTAAAGGATTTGTTATAGTTCCTATTTGCCCATACAAATTAGGAGTCAGACCGTTTGTGGTTTCCGACACAAGTGAAATACGTGTAAAATTAATAAAAAGGGGTAAAAGTGCTGTCTTTGTAATGGATGGTCAAATTACTGAGAAGGTAAATTATATGGAGGAGATAATATTTAAAAAATCTCCAAAAGATGTTACTTTCATTAGAACCAATAACAAATACTTCTATAGTAAGGTTAAGGATAAATTAAGTGAAGGCGGAATCAAATCTAATGACAACACGTAATTAGATTTACACCTTCTAATTTTTATTAATAATTAAAAAGTGAAAAAATGAATTATCTTGTAGTTGATATGACTCATGGAGGAGTTAAGATTGCAACTAAGCTTGCAAGTGAAAATAGTGAAAATAATGTCTATGGATATGACATTTATAGAACTTTAGATAAAGATGGAAGACGTGAACTTAAAGCAAATAATGTCCATCTAATTAAAAAAATTACAATATTAAAGGATATTGATGATCTTGTTGTGATTTCACCCATCCATTGTCCACTTCAAAAACAGGATTATATAAAATCAATTAATAGAAACATTAAATTTTACACTCATCATGAGGCCGTTAATTTAATTCTTAAAGATTGGAAGGGGAAAATGGATAAAAAACCTGTAATAGAAATTACAGGAGTCAAAGGAAAAACAACCACCTGTTTTATACTAAAAGAAATATTGGATAATTCTTTAGTCCTAAGTAGTCTTGGTGCATATCTATTTAAAGAGGATAAGGAGATTCTACTTAAGAAAAATATAAGTATAACCCCTGCCAATATCATTGAAACCATAGACATGGCAAGAAAGATTGCCCGACCCAAATGCAGTTTTGAAAATGACGGGAATAGCTCTAAAGAATATATCAATTATGACAATGCAATATTTGAATCCTCACTTGGAGCCTGTGGAATGGGAGACATTGGCATACTTACAAATATCATTGAAAACTACCCTATTGCCAAAGGTAAATCTAATGCCCAAATAGCTAAAAAACAGATATTTAACTGTAGGAAGGTTGTGATTGAAAAGAATACCCTAGAGGAGTTTTACCCGGAATTTAAAAACTCCGATAAAGTAATTAGCTTTGGTTTAAATAATGATTCAAATGTTAAAGCAAAGAATACCAAATATTCATTGGATGAGACTAGCTTTACAGTAGAATATGATTTAGACACGATAAATGATGAAAATATAAAAGGACAATTCAATGTTAAAAGTTTCGCACCTTCACCATACCATGTTTTAAATATTTTAGGAGGCATTACGGCATGTCTTGTATTAGACATGGACATTAAAAGAATACAAGAGGGTTTATTAAAGTTCAATGGAATACCTGGTAGAAGTTCCATTAAAAAAATCGGAAATTCCACCATTATCGAGGAGATCAATCCCGGAATAAATACCAAAGCAATTGAAAAATCTATCAATATGGTTAAAGACAATCCGTCATATAATATTATAATTGGTGGAAAATATGGCATTACATGTGAGGAGATTGATGAAGACAAACTTATAAAATTGTTAAGTTCTAAAATTAATGAAAACCCCTCACTTAAAATCACACTTTGTGATGAGTTAGGTAATTCTATCTATGGTAAAATCAATAATTTTAATGGAATCAACTATATTGAAAAACTTGATGATTCTATTAAGGAAAGCATAAATGAAGATAAGAATATATTATTAGTTTATAGGTCAAACTATAAACAAGTATTAAAAAGATAAAAATTTTGGTTAATTGTTTTAACCATGAATAAATAATTAAAGGAGATTTAAGATGAAAGTTGGAACTAGAGGAAGTCAATTAGCATTAACACAGACAAAACAAACCTGTCAATCCATTGCCAACATTACTGGTGAAAAAATTGAAGTGGACATTATTAAAACTAAAGGAGACAAGATTAAAGACTCCCAGCTTTATAATATGGATTCAAAAGGATTATTTACTAAAGAGCTAGACAAAGCCGTTCTTGAAGAAGAGGTTGACTTTGCAGTACATAGTCTTAAGGATGTTCCAACAGAACTTGATGAAGATCTTACAATAGCTGCAATCCCATTACGTGAAAAGGCCAATGATGTATTCATATCTAATAAAAACTGGGAAGATCTTGAAGAGGGTTCTAGTTTAGGTTCCAGTAGCCTTAGAAGAGAAGCATTCTGTAAATATCACGAAAAAGGATTTAAATTCAAACCATTAAGGGGAAATGTTGAAACAAGAATTAAGAAGGTACTTGACGGTGAAGTAGACGGAACTCTCATGGCCGAGGCAGGCCTTATAAGACTTGGACTTACCAAATACATCAAAACAGAATTTCCCGTAGATTACATTACTCCTGCAGCAGGTCAGGGAGCAGTTGCAGTCATCTCAAGAAAAGATTCAACTGAAGTAAATGAAACCCTTAAAAAAATAGATGACTATAACTCCAATAAGAGGGTTCTTGCTGAGAAAACCGTTCTTTACGAATTAGGTATTGGCTGTCAATGGCCACTTGGCTCATATGCAAAGATCAATAGTAAAAGCCAATTAGAACTCTATTCAATCCTACTAAATGAAGACGGTGAAATATTACATCAAACTACTCAAACTTCCTCATTACGCACAGCAAAAGAGTTAGGTGTAAAAGTAGGTAAAGAGTTATTAGAATATTTATAATAAAACTTTTCTTTTTTTAACTATTTTTAATCTTATCTTACAATAAAAATTACTTTTTTAAACACTACTTATTGTATAATTTTTTTTAAAAACCACACTCATCATAAAAAACTACTTTTAAAACTTGTTTTATTATAATAATACTTTTTAACTCCAATTATTATAAAAAACTAATATTAAAAACCCAATTCAGCATAAAAATTACTTTTAAAATTTATTTTATTATAACGATACTTTTTAAATTATACCAATATAAAAAATTACTTTTAAAAACCCAATTCAGTATAAGAATTGCTTTTTAAACAATTTAAAATTAGATTAGATAAACACATGTAAAATATAAAAAATAGCTAAGTTTGAAAATAAAAAATCGATAAGAATTTAAAATAAATAAAAAAAATAGTTAAAAAAGATTAAAATTAATTTATCTTAATCTAGAAAGACTAATAATTGATTTAACAGGAACACCTAAAATGTCAGTTAAACCTGCCTTATCAATTAGAACTGTTATAGCAACTGGCTCTCCACCAAGATCCTGAACAGTATTTACAACTTCATTCATAGTTTTTCCACTAGTTATAACATCATCAACTATTACAACCCTTTTTCCATCAACAGATGCAAAATTAGTGCTGATAGTTCCACCAGCGCTTATGTCATCGTCATCAACCTTAGCTTTCTGTGGGTGGAAAACAGCTAATGAAGTTTCTAAACCCATTTCATATGAATAATAATCAGCCATGAAAGTTGCAAATGGAATACCACTAGCCGCAACACCTAAAATCACATCAGCTTCTCCTTCTTCAAGAGCCATGTCGCTTAATGCTGCAGATACATATTTAAGTCTAGTGGAACTACCTCCGAGACTGTTCCAATTTACTGCAAAGTCAACTGGCACTTCACTACTATGTTTTTCAGGAGTTTGAAGATTTAACCATCTTGCAGTATCAATTGATACATTTAATTCATCAGCAATTTCACCAGTAGTTAAACCACGTGCCCTAAGTTCATGAGCCTTCTCAATAAGTTCATCATTCATATAATCACCAATATTTAATCATCTTCTAATTCTTCAAGAGTAATTGGTTTTTTAGTTTTAGAAGATCTGTTTGCTGCAATAACCATCTTAAGAGCATTGAGACCATCTTCACCAGTAATGACAGGTTTTTTATTCTCAGTTACAGCATTTAAAAATGATCTTAATTCTTCCATCAATGGTTCCTTATGTTCAATTTGTATATCCTGAGCAAATTTACCACGTACATCAATACTTTGATCTATATAATCCACATTAATAATTCCATCAGTACCTGTAATGGAAATCTCTCTACGTTTATATGGAGTTAACCAGTTAACTTCCAACATACCGGTCATTCCACCAGCAAAGTTAACCATAATTTCAGCATGATCCTCATATTCACAGTTGTTTAAAATACTGCCCATTGAAGCATATACCCTTTTTACATCCTGGTTAAATAAATAGTACATTATATCTAAATCATGAATAGCTAAATCTATAGCCACACCCACATCTTTTATCCTAGGTGGATAAGGACCAACCCTTTTTGCAGAAGCTGAAACAATGTCTCCAATAACATCATTATCAATTAATTCCTTAGCTTTTTGAACAGCTGGATTAAATCTTTCTACATGACCAGTTCCTAAAATAACACCTTTTTTATGAGCTGCTTCAATCATTTCTTCTGCTTCTTCTAAAGTAAAAGCAATTGGTTTCTCTACAAGAACATGTTTACCATGTTCAATAGCTGACATTACAACATCATGATGATGAGTAGTAGGAACACAAACACTTACCACTTCAATCTCAGGGTCTTCTAATAAATCATTATAATCAGTATAAGCCTTAGCATCATATTTTTTACTTACTTTATCTAAAGTCATTTCACTTACATCTGATACTGCAATAAGATTTGCATTTTCTAATTTATAATAAACACGAGCATGGTTGTATCCCATTGCTCCGACACCTATAACTCCTACGTTAATGTCTTTCACATTATGCCTCCAAAACTTATAACTTATAATATTATTTAATTTTAAGATATTTAAATATATTTAATATTAGAAAGACAATATAAATAAAATTAATTAATTAGATTAAAATGGATATTTTCTAAAGATAGAACATGAAAACTCTTTAAATTAAAAAATCAACACTTAAAATTAAGATATTTAATTTGATTTAATCATTGAAAATTAAAAAAAATAAGACACCACCAAGAAAAATGATTGAAAATTAACCATTCTACATATTTATTGAAAATATACCCTATCTTAATGAGATAATAAAAGAATATCCTCAATTTATCATTTAACCTTTTTTTAAGAAAAACCAATTTAAATTCTTGATTGAAAATTAAAAAAAAATGTTTTAAAATTTTAAAAAATTTTCATAAAATAATTATAGAGTAATAAAAAAAATAGACAAATCCCTTTAAGAATCAGAATATCAAATAAAAATTAAGATTTCAATTTTAAAACCTGAATATTTTTTAATAGAAAACCGCCCCTTTCATAATTTATTTATTAAAACTACTAAAAGACATATGAAAATTAATAGATTTTTAATTGAACAAAATTATAAACAAACTTTATATACTATGACATATACACTATTAAATAGAAAAAAACTAACACAATTATTAAAGAATTAAAAATTTTTATATACAAATAATTTTTAAGAGGGATAGGATGAAAGAATATAAAGAATTTAAATTAAAAAATGGCGAAATAAAAGCTGTGGATATTAATATGTACAACAATATTAAAAAGGATTATACACAGAAAAACATGAAGAAGAACTTCTTATTCAAAAAATACAATGATAGTTACAATATTGACAAGTTTCTTTTCTCAGCAATCCTAAATGATATCTATAAACAGCACAACAATAAGAATCCAACCAAATACATCAACATCAATTGCATGTAAATATAAAACTACTTTAAAATCCTTATAATTTTTAATTAAAAATAATAATAAAGTTTTTAACTTTATTTAAAAACCATTTCATTTTAAAAACAATTAAAAAAAATATACTGCTTTTATTAATCAAACAATAATTGTTTTATGAAATAGCCTAAAATTAAAACATTAATTTTATAAAGTAAATATTATTAAAAGAAGCCTAAAAAACAACTGATTTTATAAATAGGGAAAAATAATTAAAAAAAAATCTAAAAATCTACTAATTTTGCTAACCCTATAAAAACTATTAAAAAAAGTCTAAGAAATTAAAAAAATCTATTGATTTTACCAAGTTGATAAAAACCATTAAAAAAATAGAAAAATTAAAAAAAAGAAGAATTAATTAATATGATATCTTAAAATAGCTGCAATTCCACCAAATGCACGGTATAACTGCATTCCCTCTTCGGTTTCTGTAGAAATTAATTCAACAGAAGTACCTACCTGTTCAGCCATTTCAACAAAAGTATCAACAAGATCCTCTCTTGATTCTTCCTTCATTTGTTCATTACAATTATCACATTTAAAATCAAGATCCGCTTTCTTACGAGGTGTTACCTCGGTTGACCATCCACATTGAGGACAGGTCATTTTAACACGTTGCAACTTAAGTCCCTCGGATAAAAGAAGTGTATCTACCGCACCAATTTGGAGATTTCTTCTAACCTCTGCTTCACCATAACTTGCAAGACCTGATTTATCATTGATTAATTCTTTTAAAAATCTTTGGACAAGTTTCTTCTCTTTAATTACGTCTAATTCTTCTAAGACATCTGAAGATTTATCAATAACTTCACGAATACCAAATTCACCAGTATAGGAAGTATCTACAGTAGTGATAACCTTATCCTTGATTTCATATTGCATAAAGTCCCCTTCATAGAAATCAATTTTAGTATTACCAGGTCCACCTAAGATGACCCCTCTCAAATCATCCTTGATTGGTAAAAATGCATCGTTTACATGACGACCGATCCTTTTAAGGAATTCTCTTGCGGCATCTTCAATAACACGGTCAAACCTTCTCTGTGATTGACCACCTGCTTTATGCTTACCAGGTACACCACTAGTTAAATGTGCTACAATGTCAATACGTTTACCCTTTAAGGTTGCAATGGTAGCCTCTTTCCTATCAATTACAGCAATACCGTAAACATCCCTATCGGATACCATTTCTATTAGAGGATCTAGGAAAAATTGGCTATCACAAATATACCAGTAGGTGGTAATTTCCTCAGGTGGTTCAAAGGTATAGGTTTCCATTTTCTCAGTACCAGGTCCACCTCTAGGAATCATTCCTGTGAAAATAACCAGTCCGTTTTCTGGAGCCTGTTTATATAATTTTATTTTCTGAATAATAACCTCAATAGCTGACTGAACGTTTTTTCTGGTGGATTTACTTTTAATGTTAGAACTTTGTCCTAGTTCATCCCTCATCTGTTTAGCAACATCACTGATTTGTTTATCATGAGGTATATAAACAGAAACTAACTCAGTTCCCCTACCTTTCTTTTCAGATAAGTTTTTAATCATTTTTTTAAATTCATATAATTCTTTTGAAGATATATCTTCCATAGTAATTCTCCGTAAAAAGTAAAAATAATAATAAATAATAATCAATAATCAAATTATCCAATTGGACAATCTAAAATATAAACTTATTTTAAAAAATGAAGTTTAATAGAAAAGAAACTATTTAAAAAAAATTAGTTTCCTTAAAAATATAATAATATACTATCTATTTTATCAACTTAATAAATATATGTATATCTAAAAATTTTAAGGAAATATAAAAATTAAATATTCAATTATTCCAAAAGAACACCGGTACCCTTTGCAACTATGTGGAAACTGTCACCAATTAACTCTCCAACAATATTATACTCGATTTCCAAATCAAGTACACCATTTCCACCATGATCTTTAATTTCCTTAGCCAACTGTTTAAGGGCCTGATCTTTAGCCTCTTGAAATCTGATGAGTAAAAGATTCTCCTCGTTTTTAGTTTTAATCTCAAAAAATCTATTCTCATTGGGAATAATTACAGACCCCTCAAAAACACCGATATATTCCTTAACATTAACCTGCCATGGATGGGTTGTAGTCATAAACAACACACCTAAATCATTTATGTTAGTCTCTTCCAGATTAGTTGCAAAATTGTCAACTGTAAGTGCAGCCCTTTTAGGTACAAATTCCCTGCCTATCAGTTTATAAAATATAGGCACTATTGTATAATACAGCTTGTCCGTCCACTGTTTAAAGAATCCGAATAGATATGAAACAGATCCAATAACCACTACCAAAAAGAAATAATTAATCAATGTCGGAAATGCAGCCTGTAAAATTACTATTATTGCTCCAACGCTAATTCCATTAACCCCAAGTGTTGGATTTGCAAGTATAAATCCATGGATAACGGTTACAAAAAATAGAAGATATGCACTAATAGCACCAGTGGTCTCATCCATTAACTTAATAGAAAGATAAGTCTCAGCATATCCCGCAAATAATGGAGCAAAAACAAATGCCAGATTCCAACCAAAGATATCAATATGGAATCTAAAACTAAGTGCATAAGTTAAACAGCCAATAAAGGTTCCAAATACAATTGAAATAACTGCCTTTCCAATCTCTTCAGGATCCTTATTATTTTTATTTAATTTATCTATTAAGCTCATTAAAATTCACATAAAAATTAGATATAAGATATGGCAGTTCCATAAGCGGTTACAAGAATTGTATTACCCATAGTTCCACCAAGATTTGCATAATTGATTTTAAGACCAATTATTGCATTAGCTCCAAAGTCCAGAGCTTTATCTTCCATACTTTTTAAAGCAATCATTCTTGCTTTCTGGATTTCCTCTTCATACTTGGAGGTTCTACCACCTACAACATCACGTACACCAGAGAATAAATCCTTATATACATTAGCTCCAATTAAAGCCTCCCCGGTGACAATACCATAATATTGTTTGATCTGTTTACCCTCTAAGGTATTAGTTGATGAAAGAATCATAAAATCACAAATTTGAAGTTTTATAAAAAATTAAAAAAATATTAAGTTTATTTAATTACAACAAAATATAACCAGACAATAATAAATACAACTAAAAGAATGTAGATTATTTTTTGATTTCTTTTCATTTGATTTTGTCTTTTGTTTAATACTGCCTCACAATCTGGTGAGCAAGCTTTTTCATTTAATGGAATTGGTGTTCCACAGACTGGACAATGTTTATGTGGTTCTACTGACATTTTATCACCCCTAATCAGATATTACCCTAGTACCAATAGTTTCCCCATTTACAATCTTAACTAAATTCTCGGGATCTTCACCATTAGCAATAACGGTTTCAAGTTTAGAACGTTTAATCATTTGAGCTGCAGTCATATCGAAGAATTCATAAGTACCTGCTTTTACATCTTTACCTTCAAGGAATTTTACAAGGTCAGATGCGTGAATCTCGCTGATTAATTTTGCATCCTCAAATTTATTAGGATCCTTATCATACATACCATCTACAGATGTTAAATTAATAAGTAAATCTGCATTAATATATTCTGCCAAAATAGCTGATACCGCATCAGTACTGTGTGCAGGTTCAGTACCTCCCATTACAATAATTTTACCAAATGCAGAATATTCCAAAGCCTCTTTAAAGTTTTCAGGAACTTTTTGATATGCACTATCACCTAATGCAGAAAGTAATAATTGAGCATTAATCCTGGTTACCTCAATTCCTATTGCATCACTTTGAGCTTCTCCACAGCCTAGTTCCCTTACAACACTAATATATTCTCTTGCAGGTTTTCCTCCACCTACGACAACAAATAATTCATGTTCTTTAGATAAATCCTTTAATATATCACTATAAATCTTAAACATCTTAGCATTATAATCATGTATTAAAATAGATCCTCCAATTGCAACGACTATTTTCATATATTCACCAAAAAAGAATTTTATAAAAAAAAATTAAATAAGTTTTATCTTAAATATTTATTTTTTTAATAATATTTAAATTTTATATTAATTGTAAAAATAATTATACATTTATAAAAAGAGAATTTAAATCAAAGATTTAATCAGAAATTAAGGTTTTTAAGCTGTTTTCTACAGCACTATAAGTTAAGATTAAATTAGGAAAATTAAAGGAAAATTAAATAATATTAAATTATCCAAATTAAATTAATTCTATGATGATGTCTTTGGGAGTTACTATAATCCTCGTAATATTTCTCATAATCATAAGCTTCATTTGCAGCATCTTCATCAGCAGCATATTCTTCATATGTTGAATTTATAAGATTAACGAATTCATCCCCGGACATTTCTGATTCAGGAGTACTGCTAACTATATCCTTTATAGCTGGAGTTAAATTATTCCCATTGTAAGATAATAAATACATCTTATCTCCAGTATTAAAGAATATGCAAGTTACATTATGTTTAACAGAGTTTTTATAGGAATTAGTGACAAATGCATAATGTCCATCAATATCAGCATATTCATAAGAGTTTAAATTACTATAATATAACTCATCAATAAGGTTACTTCCGAGATTCCTTTTATCACCTAAAGATAAAATACCAAATTCAAATACATTTCCAATAACATAACTATTATTAGTTAAATTTCCAGATTGATATTGTTGAGGCAATGTAAAACTAACATTATCTACCTTAATTGTTTTTAAATTAGAACTATTGCTATCTGCACTATTTATAGCGGTACTTGCAAACAGTAAAAGAATAATTAATGATAATATTAATATTGAAAACTTCTTATTCATACCCTTTTATATAAGTTTAAAAATTATTATATTTTTCTATTAATCATTTTATCTAGAATAAAATTTTAAAATAAGAATTCAAAAAAGTGGAAATATATAAGTTAATTTTAAAAAAGTAGATTTAACCAAAAATTATTATAAAATATTTATAAAAGATATTAAGTTTAAATTGTAAACCACATCTATTCAACCCCTTCTCTTTTCATTTCTTCAACACTACGATATGGTGCTGCAAGTATACTGAAACCTGTATATTCACCACCACGAATAGCATCCTGGATTTCAGGATCAGTAACATCAACACTAACAAACCACGTTCCTTTAGGATAAGTGTTACCTAGAAAGTGAATTTCATCATCGGTAATGTAGGATTCCAAAATAGAACCAACACTCTGTAAAGTGTGTTGAACATCAATCAGATTTACTTGCCTATTAAAGATTAATGATACTTTTCTTATTGTTTCTTCATCCAGAACATCACCACCACTATCAGGTATGTCTGGAATCAAAACGGCACCTTTCAAAATCATGACTAAAATCAGACTCCCCCAACTTTAAAATTTTAATTAAAAAAAGGTTTATTTTCAAAAAAGGAGTATAAAAAAAAGAATAATAGCAAATAAAAAAAAGGGAAAAACGATATAAAAAAGATTAATGGAGTACTTAAAAAAAAATGTACAATGAAATTAAGAATCTTCAAAAAAAAGATAGATAAAAAAATAGAACAATATTATTTTTTTCTATAATTTCCACAAAAATTTTTTTTTATTTACCATGGTTTTTATACTTCAACATATAAAAGTGGAAAATTAGAAAACACAAAAAAATAGGTAAAAAAAAGAGTTAATGATTAATCTTGGTCATTGTCATTTAATTTTTTCTTCTTCTTAAATATTTCTGATGCTTGATCCATTAATCTGCTGATTTCCTCAATATCTTCAAGAAATTCTTCATCAGTAAGTTCCCCATTATTATATCTCCTAGTTAAATCAAAAATTGGTTTATCATTAAAAGAACCTGGATCAGTGGTTAATATATTTTTTTTAATATGTTCTGGTATCATTTTCTTATCCTCCTAAACTCCATATATTCGTTTAAAATTGGATCATTAATATACTCATTCCACATTTTATTAGTTTGACCTATTTCTCCTTTATTGGCTCCTGCTAAAAAGCCTATTGCGAAATTATTTCTTAAAGCTTTGTCTATTTCCTCGGTGTATGTAAATTTTTCTTTAAATTCAACAATGAAAATGTCATTTGGGGTGTACACATGCATTTCAACAACATTAAATTGACTATGTTCTGAAATAACTTTAAAATCTGCATAATTAAATGGTTGTAAACCCAAATGGTTATGTGATACTATCAGTTCATCATCACCATAGTTTTCATTTTTAAAGAGATTCACATTATTTATTTTATTATTTGTTTTTATTTCCCCGGCTTTACCTGTTGTTTTATTAAATATAAATCCATATTCATATTTTGCATTTATTATCTTTTATCAAATTTTAACATTGAATTTCTTATGTTTCTAGGCATGTCCTTTGGAATGTTATCCTCAGTTAAAGGTATATGAGGATAGTCTAAATCATTAAATTTATCTAAACTTCTAAATGATTTTTCCTTGATATCTACTTTGTTTTTTATATTAAATAATTCTTTTGATTCTGATTTAACATTAGAAACATTAAAATGAGCTAACATTATTTTTGATGTATTATATAAATGAATTAAATCTAAAACTTAAGAATATTTATAATATTTCTCAATATCCCGATACAACTCATTGAAGATTGCAGAGTTATCTGTATTTACAACTTTATTTAGATTTTTTTGATATTTATCAAGGTTTGATAGGAAGCTTTTAATGTTTTTAGACTCCATATCCTCATGATATTCACCATAACCTAGTTTATCCACATAAAAACCATTTAAAATCTGCTCAAAATTACCCAATGCAGGCATACTATAGATTGGTTTTTTAAGGTAAATGGCTTCACTGATTAAAGTAAAGCCACCATTGGTGATAACCGCCTTAGCAGTCCTTAAATCATCATAAAAAATATCCTCATTAAATGAACGATAGGTTAAATTTTCATCTACCTCATCCTTATTAAATCCATAGACTATAAAATTCTCATCAATCTTTTTAAGTCTTTCCATAAGCTTATAATTAGAATTACTAGTTTGATAGACAATTACATGATCTTTAATCTCGGGTTTAAGTTTCATTATATCTTCCCTTAAGATTGGAGGGTATATAACGGAATTCCTGCCCTCCTTTATTGGAGGATTAAAGAAACTTGTTAGAATATGTATCTTAGCGTCATGAACATAAACCTTTATAACGGCTTTGGCTTTAAGCATGTCTATTTTATGATAAGGGGGATAGTCAATCTCAGTTTCAGTGATCATATGAATATTGTCAAGACTTATCAACGGAATATTTAATGTATTTGCCACAATATTACAATAATTTTCAAAGTCAGTCACAATAATTCCCGGCTTAAGTTTACGTGCAAGCTTGAAAATCGTGTCATAGGCCTTTTTAATGTTAGAAGGACTTTCCTTCATACATTTAGTGAAAGTTGCAATATCATTTACGACATTATCCTCATAAACAGTATTATATACTCCGATTTCATATACATTATCAAATTTAGAGTTCAAATAGGTATATGCCCTGTTACCTGAGAAGATATAAACATCATATATCTTTGTAAGACGTTCCAATATGACTCCACTTCTAATTGCATGACCCATACCTTCCCCACATACACAATAAAAAATAATTTTCTTTTGAGACTCTACAAGACCATTCCCTGATTTTATAAGCACCTGAGAATTTTCTATTGAGGCATCACCTGTTTTTTTATTTGAGGATTCTTTTTTTGGAAGACTTATATTTCCTTTTGTTTCAGACTTGTTAAATTTATTTTTAGAACCTCTCAATTTACTCATACCATCATTTTTAGAGACATTGCTCTTATTTGATGATTTTATATGAATCGGTTTGGTTTTCTTGGATTTGGATTTTTTATTACCACCATGTTCAAAACTATAACCTAACTCATCTGCAGATGTTCTTTTTCCTCTAAAATCATTTACAGTACTTTTACCATAGGTTTTAATAAGTTTTAATAGACCGTCTTCCTCAAGTCTACGTGTGGACACTATAACTTTCGGTTTTCTAAGAACCTTAAACTCTGAGATTGCTCCAATTCTTTCAATATAATCGGTATCTTCCCCATAATCTAAGGATTCATCAAAACCATTAACCCTATCATGTAATACCTTTCTTGTTAGAATACCATAACAGCCTGCACCATGAGGTTTGATATTTTCAACAGACTTCATAAAGGTATTTGCAAAATCGTGTAATGCCTTATATGAAAATTTATCTGAATCGGGAATCATTTGAGATATTGCTATTCCAAGACCTTCCCTATTAAATTCCTCGACTGCATCTTTAAGGTAATCCTTAGAAAGCTTTAAATCAGCATCTAAAAATAACAATAAGTCCCCTTTAGCAACTTTAGCACCATTATTCCTTCCAACTGCAGGTAAACCCCCTTCAACAACAATACAACCATAATACTTTGCTACCTGATAGGTTTTATCTGTTGAATTAGCATCTGCAACTATAACCTCATAGTCTTTAAAATCCTGGGAGTGAATACTTTCAAGCAAACCTGGTAAGTTTTCTTCTTCATTATAAGACGGAATAATTATACTAAGTTTCATATTATCACAAAAAATATACACAGAAATAAAATTAAAATGAAATCCCCTAAGGATTTCTAAAACAACTAATATAATATTATAATTTAAACTATATTAATCTTAATAAAAAAAGGAAAAATAAATATTCCTAAATTTGATTTCTACAGATAGGAATATGCATTCCATGATATAGTATAGGCCCTACATTTTTGATTTAATGATCTATCAAGACTATTTAATAAGACCATCTCATTATAATCAGGATTTAACCTATAAATGTCACGGTCAGTACTATGTACAACACTGATTACACCATAATTGTTTAAATCAATTGAATCCTCAGGCTCTAAGATATTTACTTCATAATATGCCGTGTTTGCTATTGCAAATATAAATGAGAATCTTAGAACCAGGAAGATAAATAATATCAAATGAGGCAACATTATTTTAAAATAATGTTTAACCTTCCTTCCACTGAAAAATTCCGCTTTAAATAGGGACAAATCATGTTTAATAGTTTCAAATAGAGACTTTCCACTATCAATCCCATTATTTTCCCTTTTTAAACTTTCTTTATCTGTATTTCTACTTAAAAGTGGAGATATATGATCAATTAAATACTCATTATACATTATAATTAACATACAATACCAGCCTGCAACAGCAGGTGTGGAGAATAGGCCGCCATCCATTATACCAATAATGCCTAAACTAAATAAAGCAATCATTAATAGTTTTGGAAATATAGTTCTGTTTTCCATTGATTTAATCATTGTAATAAACAACACAGGCACTAAGATAAATGTAGCCTTTACGATATCCGGAATATAAGGAGCTAAATTGTTTCCAACATGAATGCCTGAAGGAATATTTGGAATAAACATTACAACAATGGCACCGAATATGGATTTAAGAACATGTGAATGTAGAATACTTGTTGATGTCATTTTAGGTTCAACAATCACCAAGGTTGTATCCAATGGCAGATTCATTGAAAGTCTTATATAAATCTCGGTTAAAATTCCGACACAACCTAAAAAAATCATTATGACAAATGATAATTTAAGATAGAAATCATTAGACTTGTTAAACCAATTAATATTATGTTTTTCACCAAATCTTGAAAAGATTAAGAATAATCCGAAGATTCCGAAATATAATACATCCTTACCCTTTGAAGAACCCATTAAAAAAGGTTGTAAAATAGGCCTTATGATTATATCTAAAAAACTTGTAAAATATATCAAGCAGGCAAAGATAATCAAAACGAATCCTGCAAGATAATAATTATCAATATTCCTCTCCATTTTATCAACAAATCTAATATTTTAAATGAAATATATTTTATATTTCTTATAATAAATAGTATAAATAGATTATATAAATTTTTTATACAAATTGTTTTAAATTAAAGGGTGTTTTAAATTATATTCACAACAACATATATCCTATTTTTAATAGGAATTGGAATAATTGTAGGTTTAGCAGCAGGACTATTAGGTGTTGGTGGAGGATTTTTAATGGTTCCTCTACAGTATTTTGCACTTCAAACTATTGGCATACCATCAGATCTTGCATTTAGAATAGCTTTAGGTACTAGTTTGACCTGTATCATACCAACATCTCTATCAGGAGCTTATACCCATATTAAAGAATCCAAAATTGATATCTTAAAGCCGGGAATAATGTTTGGTGTTTTCGGTATTATTGGTGGATTTATAGGAGGAAACATCTCCACAATCATACCTACAAGGGCATTAGAGATTTTATTTGGATTACTTCTTATCGGTATCGCAATTAACATGTTTCTTAAAAAAGACGATACAGAAAACGAACCCAAATTAAAGTTAAATTACCTGACTGCGGGAATTATTGGTATAGTTGTAGGATTCTTTGCAGGACTTTTAGGAATCGGTGGTGGAGTCTTTATTATACCGATATTAACCATGTTATTTGGATTTACAATGGTTGAGGCAATTGGAACATCTACCATATTTATACCATTCTCCTCCATTGGAGGTTCAATATCATATATGTTATCTGGATGGGGTGCAAATATACTTCCATACTCAATCGGATATGTTAATCTAGTTAATTTCATATTAATAATAATATTTTCCATACCAATGGCCCATTATGGGGCTAAAATAGCTTATAAAATTAATGAAAAACATTTAAGAATATTGTTTGCAATAGTATTAGTCATTATAAGTTTAAAGATGCTTAAGATATTACCATTTTAATATTTTAAGCTTATCAACTTTATAAAAACTATTTTTTAATTATTTTAAACTAATTTATATAACAACTAAAACATGATTAATATTATTTGAAATAATCCAAACTTACTTAAAATAAGCTAAAAACTAATTTTATATAAAAATAAAAACTAATTTACTAAAAATTAAATTTATATTATAATAAAGACTAATTTTACTAAAAAAAATAAACTAAAAACTAATTTTAAGAAAATGAGAATCAATTCTACTAAAAATAAATTAAATAAGATTAATTCAATCAAAAAAAATAGGTTAACTCTACAAATAAATTATAGAAGATCTCAAATTAATAAGTAATTTATAGAAATCTAAAAATAGCTAATTATAGTAAAAATATTTAAAAAATGGAAAATGGGCTTATAAGGTTACGCCCATTTCTAATTGTTCAGTAAGTTCTTTATATCTGTTTCTTATTGTAACTTCTGTAACACCTGCAATTTCCGCAACATCTCTTTGAGTTTTCCTTTCACCTAAGAGAACTGATGCAATATATAATGCAGCAGCAGCTACACCAGTAGGACCTCTTCCAGAAGTTAATCCTTTTTCCATTGCCTTATTAATAATATCAATAGCTTTAGATTGAACCTCTCCAGATAAACCTAATTCACTAGCAAACCTTGGAACATAGTCTACTGGTGAAGTAGGTGGTAATTTAATATTCAATTCACGAGTTAAGAATCTGTAAGTCCTTCCAACTTCTTTTTTAGTAACACGGGAAACTTCAGCAATCTCATCCAAAGTACGAGGTACTTTACATCTTCTACATGCGGCATAAAGTGAAGCAGCTACAACACCTTCAATACTTCTTCCACGTATAAGTTTATTATCCACTGCACTTCTGTATACAACAGATGCAGATTCCCTTACACTTCTTGGAAGACCAAGTCTTGAGGAATCCCTATCTAATTCACTTAAAGCAAATGCTAAGTTTCTTTCTGTAGCACCAGAAATCCTGATTTTTCTTTGCCATTTTCTTAAACGGTACCATTGAGCCCTATTTCTTGCAGGAATATCTCTTCCATAGATATCTTTATTCCTCCAATCAATCATTGTACTTAAACCCTTATCGTGAATGGTATAAGTGATAGGTGCTCCTACACGAGTCCTTTTATCTCTTTGCTCGTGGTCAAATGCTCTCCATTCTGGTCCCATATCAACAAGGTTTTCATCAATAACGAGTCCACAATTTGCACAAACAACTTCTGCCCTCTCATAATCACCAATTAATTGGTCTGATCCACATTCTGGACAACGAGTTTGCTTATCTATATCAAATACATCATGCTGCATTTGTTCTTTTTCTGAAGTATTATTATCAGAGATACCATTTCTTGAAATTTGTTTGGATCTTCTGGTTCTTTTAATACTTTCTTTTAGTTGTTCTTTTTCCGTGGTCTCCTCCCCCGTTTACGCTTTTTATCATTTGAAACAAATAATTTTTCACCTGAATTTTTCATAATCCTATCTCGATTAGCAGACCTAAAAAGATTAATAGAAATATATGGATTCTTAGTCGGTCCAAAAACAGTATTTACCTTACCAATCTTGTTTTTATTATTGTCAAAAACCAAAGCACCAATTATTGGAGTTTGTTTTCCCCTAGCAATTAATTTTCCAGATTTTGCAATATGTAAACTATTACCTAACACTTTCATAAAAAATCAGTTAAAAAAATATTTAAATTCCAATACAAATAATACATTATGTGTCATCATATATAAAGTTTTCGATACTTTTATATATAAAAAATATTCATTAATAAAAAACTTACGATTAAAGAATAAACAATAAAATATATAAAACCAGGCTTTTTACACCTTATATTTATATTAAAATATTGATTATTAATTATATAATTATGTTATCGGGATTAATCAATACCCTATCTTAACTTATGACAGATACTGGGATATGCCTAAAATCAATCAAGATCACCTCTTGCTTTATCATATATATCCTTAACAGATTCCATATCCACACTGGTGTATATTTGAGTAGTTGAAAGGCTTGCATGACCTAATAATTGTTGAATAATCCTAATATCCACACCATGTTTCAATAAATGGGTTGCGAAGGAATGTCTTAGAACATGGGGAGTAACCTTCTTTTTAATTCCCGCCCTTTTAGCATATTTCTTAATCATCATCTCAACATAACGTGAACTTAATTTATTTCCCTTATTATTATATATTAAAAGAGGGTTATCAGGATTTTTTAATTTGAGATATTCTTCAAGAAGATTTCGGCATTCCTCATCAAATAAAACAATTCTATCCTTATCTCCTTTACCTCGTATTCTCATTGTACGGGTTTCGAAATCTATATCATTTATTTTAAGATTTAAAAGTTCGCTAATACGTAAGCCTGAGGAATATAAAACAGTCAATATAACTTTATTTCTCATTTTAGTAAATTTCTGAAGATTCGTATCTTCCCTATCCCCATCAACTGATGAGATAAGTTTCTCTACCTCATGCTCATTTAAAGACTTAGGAAGGGATTTAGTTCTTTTAGGTGTTTCCACATCATATAAATAATAGATATTGTTAAACTCCAGAAATTTTTTAATTGTAATGGTCACAAGATAGATATAATTCTGGGAAACTTCCTTATCTCTTTTTAGATATTGAATATAACGTTTAAACGATCTTAAAAATTTTTTATCATCAGTTAAATCATCCTGAGTTTTTAGAAAATCTATAAAATTATTAATTATTGTACTATATGTTTTTATAGTATTTCGGGAGTAGTTCCTAATTTCCAAATCAATAATATAATCCTCACATAAATCATTAAAATTATATAAATCCAAAATGCTTATTTTATTACCTTCAGCATCATATTTTGGAAGATTTAATGACGTTAAAGAGGGATTGAAAATATTTACTTCTTTTGATTTAGAAAAATTTACCATAATATCAAGTTCTTAAATTGATTTTAAAAGTTTTACTTCGTTATACCAATATATTTTTAAAGTATATAAAACTTGTTCAAATTGAAAAGTTTAAAAAAAAATCAGATTAAAACAGATTAAGATAAGTCAAAGTAATTATTAAATGTAAAAAAATAGCCAATAAAAATGAAATAAATAGGATAAATAATCCTATTTAGTGTAATGTAATAATTTTAACATCCCTTGGTTTTTTAACAATATTGCTAGCCTTAAAAGCTACAAGGTTTTTAATACCTTTTTTATATGAAGCGTCTACTAATCTCTGAGATACAATTCCATCAAAGACAATAGTCTCTGCATTGTCCTCAACATTTTGTACTTCATTATAGAGATCCTCAACACTAACCTCTTTCATAAGGTTTAATGCGCCATCCAAGATTTCACCAGTTCCACTGCCTTCAATTTCTCTAAGCATATCCTTCATCAAGCTGATTTCATCATCTTCAAGTTCATCATCTAAATCCGGTTCCTCAACAATATCTGAGTATCCATAATCATCATCCTGATGACGATTATTGCGTTTATTATACTTTTTGTTATTATGATTATTACGGGATTTGGATTTTTTGGATTTGTTTCTTGGAGAGTCCTGAACAGATAAAAGATTAGTTGAAGCTAAGAATTGTTCTATAGGAGTTTTATCTCTTAAAGCAGTGATAACTTCATCCTTTTCAAGATCTTCTACTTCCTTACCAACAGGTGCACGTGTTACAAAATCAACATCTCCAACTTGAATAAGTTCTTTTAATATTAATTCTCCGCCACGATCACCATCAACAAATGCGGTAACTGTTCGTTTTTTAGTTAAATCTGCAATTACTGGAGGAACATTAACTCCTTCAACTGCCACAGTATTTTTAATACCATATTTCAAGAGATTTAACACATCATTCCTACCTTCCACAACAATAATTGCATCAGAAGTATGAACACTAGGTCCTGCAGGAAGTCTTTCTTCACCAAATTCAGAAATCTCATGAACACGCATAGCTTCCCTAACTTCTTCAATCATTTGCATACTAGCAGGGGTAACGGTATCCATCATTCCTTGATAAATTTCTTTAGCACGTTCAACAACCTGTTGACGTTTTACAGCACGAACATCCTCTACTTTTTTAACTTTGATGTTTGCTTCACAAGGACCTACCCTGTTAATTGTTTCAAGTGATGCTGCTAAAATGGCTGTTTCAATCCTATCTAAACTAGAAGGAATAACAATCTCACCTTTAGCACGACCACTATTAGAATGAATAATAACCTGAATTCTACCAATTCTTCCAGTTCTTTGAAGTTCTCTCAAGTCTAAATCATTGCTTAAAAGACCTTCTGTCTGACCGAAGATAGCACCTACAACATCAGGTTTTTCTACAATCCCATTTGCATTAATTTCAGCATAAATGAGATATTTAGTTGTTGTTAACTCTTCACCTTTTGACATAGTAAGCCTCCTTTACGGCTTAATTTATAAGAATATAAGTTTAATTTAGAAGTTTGCTAAAAATTAAACTAAATAATTGTTTAAACATTTACTTAAAAGTAAATAATTCGATTAATTAATAAAGTTTATTAAAAATAACATGAATGTTATTAATGAATAAATGATTAAAATAGGCAAAAAAACAAAAAAAGAGTCCTTTAAATAACAAATATACCTAATTAAAAATCATAAAGTTCCGCCTATAATAGAACTTAAATAAAATCTTACAAGTTTATGACTACTTAATTAAACCCCAAATATCGAATAGGTAATTTAATTAAATATTAATAAAATATGAAAAACATTTCCAAAAAAATCTTAACACATCATAAACTACACCTTATTTTATTTAATATTAGCCAATATTAATTCTTAAATTTTAATAATCTTCAAGTGTTTATTAATAATTCCCTATTTAAAATATCCAAAACATCAAAACCCATTTATAAATAATAATATTTCAAATCGGAATAATATTTCTCTATTAAAATCAATTTTCTTAAATAATAGCTATCTATTATATGTTTCTCCTTTATTTTGTTAATTAGTGAATAATAATATTAATAATGAAAAAACTCTTTCGAGCATAATAATTGTTAAATTTTACCTAATATAATTTTTGCAAATACTCATATATAAAATTGTATATTTAAATTTTAATTGGGATTTTTAATTAATATTAAATCTTATAAAAACAAACTATTATATGACATATAATTGATTTATTCAATTATTCATAATTAAACAATCAAAAATAAAACTAACAATCAGGTGTTATAATGGCAAAAGGAATTAATGCTAATACAGTTTTAAAAATGGCTTCAAGGAGTAATAGGGATCTAAGTTTAGATGACATAAACCTAGATATTGACGATTTCTCAATAGATGATTTGGTTAAAAAGGAAGATAAGTCAAATATTGAAAATTACGAAAAACTCAATATAATCTTAGAAGATGCATCTACCTGCCAAGTTTCTGATGCATATAATAACCTTTATAGAAAGACTGGAGTTATCAAAGGTTTAAAATCATTAAATAACCATAGAACATATGGTAAAATCATTACTGCTTATACACCTGTAGAAGACTGGGGAACAGCTGTAGCCGGAATTGACATTGGCAGAAAAGGAGAGGTATTGTTTGTACAATCCACAGAAGGTCCACTAGCAGTATGGGGGGAGTTAGCATCAACCTGTGCAAAAGAGCAGGGACTTGTAGGTGTTGCAGTTTATGGAAAAATGAGGGATATCGATATATTAAAATATATGGACTATCCACTATTCTGTGTTGATACCTGCCCAAATGCCGGAACTGCCTTAGGCTATGGAAAACTTAATGTTGAACTTAATATTGACGGAGATTCAATCAAACCTGGAGATTTCTTCTTCGGAGATGAAAATGGAGTGGTTGTCATTCCACAGGAAAAGTTCAACGAGGTCATACTAGAAACACTTTCAATTAAACGTAAAGAAAAGGGTATTCTAAAACAATTAAGGGAAGGTAAAACACTTGCAGAAATTGCAGGTGTAAAGGATCAATTAATAGATTAATCCAGTTTAATAGATTTAACTAATTAAAATAAAGAAATGTTTAAAAAAATCAGTTTTAAATCTCATATATTCATTAAATAAGTATGTTAAATCTATTTAACTGATTAATACGAGCTTTAATAAAAACATATATAAATTATTTAAAACAATATATAATAGGTATAATATTTAAGATATATATTAAAACTTATTATTGGATATTTTACTATTAGTCGACTTTAATTATTATAAAAGGAGGTAAAATATGGTAAACAATACTATAGAATCTTATTATACAATAAGAAGCCAAGTATATAATCATGTGAAAAATGCCGGAACTTATGAAAAAGTTGGACTTGCATTTTTAATGGCTTGTTTTACTGGAATTGCAGCACAAATTGCAATACCTTTAACTTGGACCCCAGTTCCAATCACATTACAGACTTTTGCAGTTTTAATATCAGGTATGTTACTTGGAAGAAAGTATGGTACTTTATCACAGGTATTGTACTTAGCATTAGGTCTTGTAATTCCATGGTATAGTGGTATGACCGGAGGAATCGCTACATTACTTGGAACCAATTGTGGATACTTTATTGGATTCTTAGTTTGTGCTTACTTTGTAGGTTCAATCTCTGAAAGATATCCTCAATCCAGAAAATTCGTAGGTATGACTGGAACCTTACTTGTAGCTAACTTCTTAGCAATATATATTCCAGGTTTAATAGGATTATATTTATACTTCTACTTAGCTCAAGGAACAGCATTAACCTTAACCCAAGTACTTGTAATGGGACTTGTACCATTTATTATTGGAGATATACTTAAAGTATTAGCAGGTTCTGCTATATCACAGGTATTCCTACCAAAAGACGAATAAGAGTATAAAAAAATACTCTTAACTTTTTTTATTTTTAACTATTTTTTAAAGAAGATGACTTTAATGATTAATTTACGTGGACATCACCTTCTATGTCTTCAAGGTTTTCAAGGCTATGGATACAATGAAGAATTTACAAGGAACATGACAATAATTCATGAGAAACTAATGAATGATGAAGAATCCATACACCTAGTTAATGGATTAGATGATCTTTGTAAATATTGCCCAAATCTTAACAAAGATATATGTATCAATGATAGAGAAAATGAGAAAATTTTAAAGATGGACAAAATTGTAATTGACAAAGTCCTAAAAGAGTCAAACCAGAAAGAGTACAAAGCAAGTGAACTATTTAACATGACTAATAGAATTTTTAAAAGTTCCTCGGATATTAAAGATACATGTTATAGATGTAAATGGTATGATGTTTGCACATGGGCAAAATCCAAAAAATAAAGATCAATAGAAATTCAATGTTTATTACTTTATATGCTATTTTTAATAAATCAGAAAAATAAAAAATTGATTGAAAATCTTGAAAAAAAAGGAAAGATTTATATATTATGATAACAAAAATTATAATGTTCATAACAGAACATTACTAGTAATAGTAATATTAGTTCCGTAGGGTAGTGGTAATCCTTCTAGGCTTTGGACCCGGAGACGGCGGTTCGACT
>NZ_BAGX02000031.1 GCF_000320505.1 Methanobrevibacter boviskoreani JH1 | reverse complement strand
CCGCTCGGAACTACTATAACTTTTTGTTCTATTCCCTTTTTTTCTTATATAATAACATGTATTATTAAAACTGATTTTTATAATTTTTTAATGAAATTTTCAATTAATAAAAAGTAAACAAAAAAAGTCATATCAATTAAGTTTAGGTATTAAAATGGTGAAAATAAACTTATCTACGTATTATATTTCATTAATCAATAAAGAAACAAAACAATACACTAATTTAGATAAAATTGAATTTCCTTTAGTAAATGGTCAAATTCCTAATACAATAAAAGAAATTTTAAATAACTTCTTTAGTAATAAAAGAAATAAATCCTCTTATTTTAAAGATAATAAAATTCTTATTATTTCTCGTTTTGCCGTAAAATCTAATATATTTTATGGAGAATTTTTATATGGTACCTATGGTGCTGAACATCCTGTAAAAAATATTCATAATAACGAGGAAGAAACTAAAATAAATAAAGATCAATCCGTATTATCTCCCTATTATTTTTACATAGAAATTCCTCCAAATACAACAAAAGGACTTTTAATATTAGAAAATAAAAATAATGATGGAATTAAAGGACTTTTTGAAGGATGGTTTGGAGAATTTGTTAAAAAATGTACTTATACTAATTTTTTATTAGAATTACAATCATTTATGCCTGAAAAAATAATCGAAACTTACATAAATCAAGGAACTCTTAAAAAAATTAGATTTGTATCATATAAATTACCTACTGATAAATTAGATTTATTAAATGGATTTGAACCTGACGAGGGATATGCGGAATTAAAATTCCAAATTAATAAAGAGAAAAGAAAACATCTTACAAAAAAATTACAAAAGTTAATTAAAAATGAGTGTAATGAATCTGAAGAATACTTAAACATAATGAATAATGATTTAAAAACTGATGATATTAAATTTGAAATAGAATTAAGGGGATCTAAAAGAACATTTTCCATAAATAATTTAAAAAATGCAGTACCTGCTAGAGATATTACAGACGAATTAGAAGAAGGGAAAGATGGACATAGAACTTTTGAGTCTATTAATAATAAAGGTAAAGAATATGCAAATGATATTCTTAGAGAAAATATTGATTAATAAAATATTAATTTTCAATATGATATCTAATTAAAGTATGTCCCATTTTTAAAACTCTAAATATTAATATGAAAAATATTGAAATTAAATATACTATTATAAAATTCAAAATAAATTTTAATATTTTTAAAATTTCATTCCCAATCATATTGGAGATAAAATTATAAGTTAAAGAAAAGAATAATAATAAAATTACCAATACAATTGTAATTAATATTTCAAAAGAGATAGTTACATGATATTCAACTAGAAAATCATTTATGTTCCAATCTTTTCCCCCATAATAAGTAGGTTTTGCATCACTATCTTTTAAATTAAAAGATGACAACATTAAGTTTAATAAAAAACCTATAAATATAGATAAAGAAACAAGCAATATATTAATTAAATTTACATCAATATTAATGAAAAACATTAATATTAATGAGATTACACCTGGTAAAATTATTAAATCTTTTTTTTCATTTTTATTATACTTAAAAAAATCTTTAATAATAATTTTAGGAGAAAAACTTGAACTCATTTTAACCACATATATAAATTTATTATTCATTAATATAATGTTATAGGTATAATGTTCATGAAAAATAATATTATTTTTAAATGTATATATTTTTTGCATTAAAAAAAATAAAAATTCAAAAATTTTATACATTTTTAAATTGTACCTATGCCATAACGGAATATAAGATAATTTTCTGAGTTAACATTTTTAATATCATGATTTAACTCTACTTGAGATAAACCTGTAACATTATTATCTCCATGATAATTTTGGAAAATTGGAATTAAATTACTGTTTGCTTTTTTTAACTCTGTATATACTGATTTCATTTTAGTATCATTATAATTATAATTATAATTATACAGCATAGGTAAAGGAATAGCTTTCCAATTTAGGATGTCTTGGTGGTAATAATCTTTCACAGCATTAGGATGTTCCGCCATACATGTTGCATACACTTCTTTATCATTCAATGCATTAACCACCTTGTTAGTATTTGATGTAATACGATTCATAATATTATCATTATGATTATTACTATTATGGCGATTATAATCCAAACAAACCCCATCAATATAATCTTTTTTTCCTATTCCTATTATTTTTTCAATTCTCTTGTTTGCTTCAGAAGAAATAGGGTTAACCATATTATCCCCATTGTAATAGGTCGTGTAGAAGATTATCAATTTTGCTCCTATGATCTTACATTTTTTTGCAAATTTTTTCACGTATTCTTCACCACTGGTGTCAAAGATGATATGTGAAAGGAAAATATGATTATATTTTTTCTGTTGAAGTTCAGTGAATGAAAGTTTTCCAGTATCGCTTGCACGGACAAATATTCCTTTTAGGTTATGTTTTGTATTTGGTCTTTCCTTTACTATAATTGTATTAGTGTTAGTAATACCTTTACTAGTTGTTGTTATTACATACTGATTAGGGTTAAGGTTGATTGTTAATTTTGCAGTACCTTTCTCGTCAGTTTTCCTATTATAATCCTTATTACATATATTGAACACTAATTTTTCACCTTCGACTGGTTTTCCATTCTCAGATAATTGTGCATTAAAGGTTGTTCCGTCTTTAAAAGTCATTAATAAGTCTTTTGTGTTTAAAGTAAATTTTACTTCTTTCTCTTCTTTATCAATGCTTTCTAATGGTTTTTCTTCTTCCTTTTTTTCCACTTTTGGAAGAGAATCATCTATTTTATCTGTTTTATGTACATCGAATGACCAATTTTGTATGATTTCTTTCAATTTAAATATTATGTTTTCAAACAATTCAATAAAATTAGTTATAATATCATGCCTTCTGAAAATAAATTAACATAAAAAAATAAAATTTGGTGGAAAATAACTATAAAAAAAATCAGATGTAATTTCCCTACAATAAAAAAAGTGAAAGTTTAATTTTTAGTAATTACACAAATAGATGGTTGGGAAATGTAATTCATTGAGGCACGAAGATAATCGAAACTTCTTTTTTGAAGACTTGCACCTCTTAAACTATAAATTTCATATCCATATTTTTTACTTGGATTCAACATTGCCATTGTATAATAATGTCCTGCCTCAAAATTCCATGTTCCAAGTTCTGCCCATCCCCCATGAATAATAACTGCTACATTTGGGTCACGGCAGTATTGTGCAAGTTTATCCCAGCCCACTTGACTAAAATTTTTCCAAGAATAAGATAATTTTACATTATGTTCTTTTTGAAGTATTTCTAATGCACGATTAATTCCTTGATGTCCAGTACCAACTGTTGTTGTTCCAGCTATATCTGCAATATGTCTTTGTGAGAGATCAATAGCAAAAAGTTCATAGAAACATTGCATAATTGAAACTTCCGCGCAATAATAATTTGTTGACTGCTTTTCCTCACCATTTGATAAATACCTTGGATTCCAAAATTCTCCCTGTGAATTTGGTTTGTATGTTACTGTTTTAGGTTTACTTGCAGTCTTGGTGGTTGTAGTGGTTTTCTTGGTTGTGTCCTCTTTCTTGGTTTCAGTCTTGGTAGCTATTTCAGTCTTCTTTTCCTCAACCTTATCAGAGTCTACATGGATATAATTAGTAATCTCACATGGTTTGAAGCCATCTACACCCTTGAATACGGAGTGTATCTCGTAATCTCCCTTATTCAATCGGATTGGTAATTCTGCTACACCATCAATGTCTGTATCACGGACATAGGTTTTCCCTACAACTGTCATTTCAATATGGGTGTTTCCCACTATTTTTCCGTCGGTGGTCTGTACCCAACACTTATAGGATTTAACTTCACTAACCGTTTTTGTAAGGTTAGCTCCAATCATTGTAGTTGATATATTATTGACAGTTTTATCTTCTTTTTTAACCTCTTCATTATCTTTGTTTTCTTTTCTTTTGAAAATGTTGATGTATTTGTTTATTAATTTTTTAAAAAAATTTATAAAATCCATAATTAGGCTCCAGTAAATAAAATAAATTATTTTTCATAATACAATGTCACATTAACTACTCCAGTCCAGTTGCTGCTTCTTCTATTTTCAACAATTAATTGATTTTTCTTTAATATAACTACAATATAATTATATTCAGACAAAACAACAATCATATTTGGAGGCAAGTAACCTGAATATTTTGTTGTATCAAACGTATAGATTACTTTTTGTTTTCCTGCAGAATACGTTGCAGAAGGTATATGTACATTAAGTCTAAGTAAATCCCCTTTTTTCATTAACTGAAAATTAGTATTTGAAATTATATTTGACCATACACTCCATTTATTTTTGAATTGTGTTAATATATCAATTTGTCCTTGTAAATTTGATTCAATATTTTTTATTTTTTCTTCAAGTTCTGTCTGTATATTTGTAACATTATTACTTGCAGTTTCTGCAGTAGTATTAGCTGCTATTGCAGTATTATTTGCTTCATTTACAGTTTCATGTATCGTATCCAAATCGGATTGTGGCATAATAGTCACATCAGTAATTGTGTCACTATTATTTTTAAATCCTAATCTGATAGATTCCATATTATTTTTATCTTCAACTATAAAATCCCATGAAATTGTATCTTTATCTGCCATAAAAAATTAATCCTCCGTTTTAGTTTTTAAGTTCTATAACTATATCCATTTGGAAGAATATATGCATTGTTGTTGATATTGGTTCTTTCTAGTTTATAACCTAAAGATAATCCCGTATCTCTAATGTTAGGTATATATTCTATTTGTAATTCATCTCCAATTTTTAAATCATCATTTAATGTTATTCTTCTTGATGTATAATCAACTGTATAATCAATATTTTCTGTTAATTCAACTTCATCTGTATTATCAATGTCTTGAAGATATACATGATGAATCATACAATTAGGATCCATATATAAAATGAAATTATTTTTATCGGTTACCTGGTGTCTACGGATGTTTTCAGCTTGATTATAATCATCAGATATAGTATCTTCAGTGATAATAAATCTTTCAGTTTTATAATTCAGTGAAAATGGCATTTCTTCATTGTGAATATTTTTTACAATTATTGGATTGTATTCTATTTCATATATTCCTGGTTTTGCAACAGTATATTTTGTTATATCAAAATTTGTTGTTTGTTCTTGTGATGAAGAGGAAATATCTGCTTTTGCAACAGTATAATCAGATGCATATTCATCTTCTGTAACCTCAATATTTTCAAATATAATACAATCTTCAAATTTTAAGGGTTCATCAGTACATTTAATATAATCTGATGTTGTAGGTATGATAATCTCTGTTTCATCAATTGTTTGATATTTGATATTATGTAAGAATATTGGTTGATTCTCGGCATCATGGTTGTATTGGATTGTATATTCTAACCATTCTGTGAATTCTTGATCATCAGTTACAACAATACTATCTTTAATTTTTTCATCACCCGTATCTTCATTATTAGATAAAATGAAATTTGATTTATTATATGACTCTTCAGTACCATCTGCTCCACCAGGACGACATGGGATATATGCATATTTTTTAAATTCCTCATCAGTAGAATTATAAACATGATTATTCAAGCAATGTAATGAAAGTATTGGATATGCGGGTTGTCCTTTTAACGGAATATAATATCTTTGGTTCCAACTTCCACCTGCATCTTTATATTTGATTTTTGGCATTAATCCATCACAAAGAATATAAATGTTATTTTTTTGGTAAAGTTTAACATATTCTGGATGTTCTGCAAATATATCTGCGATTTTTTTATATTCTTCATTGTTTTGTAGAGTATTAATTTCCTCTTTAATATTTTCATCAGTAATTAAAAAAGCATAATTTGCGATTTCATCAATATCAATTATTCTAAAGCTTTCTCGTTCAACACCACTAGAAATAATATCCACATCGTATTTTGTATTAATTTCTTGTTTTACTTTAGCATTGATATTATTCCATTGGTTAAGACCTAATGCTGGTTCTACTTGTGGATTTAATGCTTTTGTACGGGCATATCCTTTCATTGCAGGTTTACTGAAAATATTGAATTCTACTTCTTGTATAACTGGGGGGATATAATTAGATGTAATTTGATTACTTGGATTTGTAAGTATCGCACGAATAAAAACAAATTGTTTTCCTTCACATTCATGAGTCCATTTTTGGTCTTGTCCATTTATAGATCCTCCAATCTGAGTCCAATGCTTAAAATCATGTGAAACCTCCCATTTAATTGTACCATCATTTTCTTTTTGACTTGTAGATAATTGTAGTACTTGAGTAGGATTCAATTGTAAAGGTTTAAAATAAATATAATAATCTTTTCCAATGGTATATTCTTTAGAACTTGGATATTCAATATTTAATTCAAAAAAATAATCTTTAGGTGCACGATTTCCAGTAGCATGAGTTAATGTTTTATCTGCTTTTCCATATATCTGCCAAGTTTTTCCATTATTATAACTTGTAAATGCATTACCCCATCGATACGGATTATCATGACAAATTGTAGACCATCCTCCAATGCCATATTTTTTGTCTGGACAAGTTAAAGGAGATTTTAATACAATAGCATACTCATAACCCACTTTTAATGGGATTCTTTGTTGAAATTTAAACGTACGTAAAGATTGAGTATACTTCTGCTCATACCTATATTCTGCTCTTGCAAGTAGTTTACCGCTGGGGAACCATGTTTTATTTTTATCTTTTGCATTTGCTTTTTGTGCTTCACATTCTCTTATTTCAACATAAAGAGGAGAACCAGTATTTGGATGAGATTGTATACGACATGAAATATCACTAAGATATACTGTTTCACCTTTACTGAATGTACTTCCTCCCCCAGGTTTAGTTATTTTACCTGCAGGAATAACAAAAGTTTGTGCTCTCGCAGTAGCGGGAACATCACCAGACAATGGATTACGAAGATGTTCTACATGAGGAGCATAAGCCTGATGAAGATTCCAACTAACATTCCAAAAAGTGTTACAACCCTCATAATGAACATCACCATAACGATGACTAAAAAGATAAGGACTATAACTTTTTCCATCTTTCCAAGAATATTTCGTAAGATTGTTCTCCGTATGCACATCTACGGGGATAGTGCATATCCCCTCTACATAATCTAATTTTGCAGTTGTTTTAACATAATCTATAATTGCAGTATTATCAGTAATTTCTGCAGTACTAAAATCATTAAATTTGTATTGTCTTACTTCATCAGATAATTTCCAGTTTTTTCCTTCTTGCTGTATTCCAAAACTTTTTTGAAGATCAATAGCAGCATAAGGAAAATTAATTGTACTAATTACTGGACCCTCTTTTTCAAGTTTCTTAAACATTTTATATAACCACATTATATCTTGCCCTTCTCTTTTAAGAAGTTCGCAGGATACATCTTTACCGTCACCATAATCGCCAGCTGGAATATTGTTCCATATAGCCTCTAAATTATCATTATTCATAAAAAAAGAAACCTCCTTTATTTAGGACTGTAAATTATTGATTTATACTGTAAATATTACTTATCTCATTGCCATAAGGATGTACATACAATATGTTTTTTGATGTATCAACATAATATGTTCCTTCAGTTGTTAGTAATTCTTTACTATTTACTTGAGAAATATCATTAATTTTTCCTTTGTATGTTTGTTCTAATTGTTCAAAAGTTGTTGCAGGAGTAGAATATATTATTGTACCGTCAAATAATTCTTCAGTATCCCAGTTTGTAATATGTGAACCAGTTCCAATAATATAACTATACGTAACTGTAATATATGAACCAGATGGTACATTGAGAGTATCTGAAAGAATATCTCTACTAATTAGTGTTCCTTGATTAGTAAACACCCCTATTTCATTTGCACCATTAACATCCTCAGTTGTAAAAGTAGTATTGAATGTTACAATATTATTTTCTATTCTTGAAGATTCAATAATACTTGATGAAATATTGTTCTCAAGTTTTACATCATTGGCAGTTGGGGTAGTTTTACCAGTACCAAAATTAATTTTTTTGATAAACTCATTATTTTCTTTTATAAGACAATTTAACATAAAATTAATAGCTAGACTAGTAATAATATTACCTGATTGTGTATATATTTCTCCAGTTTCTTTATTCTGTATTTTATAGAATCCATAGATTTTCATAAAAAAATTAGTCTCCTTTAAAATAAATTTTTATTAAAATTTTTTTTATAATTCAATAGCGTAACTTTCAGGAAGAAATCCAAGATAATCTGTAAGATCTTCTTCATTAATTTTTTCATAATCCGTTAATCTTTTATCAGAAACATATGTTTCATTAGTTATTTTGTATACCTCTGCATTATGAGAATGTTCTCGAGTTAAACATACAGATGTAACTTCACTATTATTAGTTTTCATTACTAATTCTTGATTAGCCTCTAAATGTAATGATACATATAATTCAGTAATATACTGCTTATTATTAATAGATTCAATATATTCAGAAGAAATAGTATAAGATTTATCATTTATTGTAATTGTTGCAGTTTCATTATAATTATAATCAACAGTTAAAACTTGCAAATATAATAAATAGTCTCCAGTTTCTTCTATTTTATAATTAAATGATGTTAAAATTTCATTTTCTTTATAATTTAATAGATTTAATGTTTTAACATACATTGATTTTATATTAGAAGAAAAGATGAATTTACTATCAATATTTGAATGTATATGAAACTGATTATTTAATTCACTGAAAGGGATTGTATTTATATTTTGTAAACCCATATTTTCCCAGTAAAAAATAAGATTTCTGCATATATTAAATGCTTGACGAGTAACTGAAATAATGTCATCCTTTTTAGTTAAACGAATATTAGAAGGAATATCATTAATATCTGCTTTTAATTCTGTTGTTGCCTCAGAAAATACATTATCTGTTTTCATTTTAGCAACCCTTGAATTAGAATTACATTTCGGTTTACAAATTTTAACATAATTAGTATTATTTTCTCTAATCTTTGCCATAATGTATTATTCCCCCAATATTTTACTCTGATTGTATATGAACATACAATGGATTACTAATACAAGAACCATATTCCTCTCCGCCAAAATATTTAATTTGCAATAATATTATTTTTGTAGGATTATGATTACTGTACTTAAATACGGCTTCTCCATTACTATCCGTTTTTAAAGTCTCTTTTTCTTTACCGTCAACAAATAATGTAAGAGGAGCATCTCTTATGGCTGTAGAATTTTCTGTTAATTTTGCAGTTATTTGCAATTGTCTGTTTTCAATATCAGAATCCCCAGAATATGGTTTTATCACATATTCTTCCCAAGTAATATTATTATTTTCTTCAATTGTTGTTGGAGAAACATTTGTTGATAAAGATAATGTAGGATTTTTTAAATAGGGTAAAACTTCAACATTTAATGTCCCACTATTATTTTCAGATGATGTAAGTCTATATTGGTGCTTGCCAATTCCAGAGGGTTTATATTTAAATTGAGTATATCCATTTTTATTTGAAAAATTTTCATCTTGTTGAACCCAATCATTATTTATTAATTCCATTAATTTTACATTAACATTTTCTACAGGTTTACCATTTGAATCAACGACATGCCCTGTAAATATGACAACATCATTGTTTCTAACAGTTTCAACACTACTATGTATACTGATAGATAGATAATTATCTGATTTATTACAAATCATATGTAACAATTGTCTTTTTTTATTATATAATTGACTAGGAATTTGATAATATTTCCATACTTCAAGAGGTACAAGACTACTCCACTGGTTATTCGAATTAGGATACTTTTCAATATATTTTCTGATTCTTTGTTCATACCAGTAATCCGATTCAGTTAAACTATCCTCAAATTGAGGGTAAGTTTTCTGATAATATTCCTGGAGATTACCTTCTTCTGGAGGTTGTTTAAATTTTAATCTTTTAACATTCAAAATATCTCCAAGTTCATCAAGAGCAAGATCATGATCATAAAGATTAGGAATCGGAAGTTTACTTTTAAAATCATAATTTACAGTATCATTCTCTGGAAAACCTTTAATAAGATAATGTTCATCAAAAGTACAAACAGCCACAATCACCTTATCAGTAGGAATTAAAGTTTTAGAATTGTATTGAAAACTTATTTCATTATCAGCAAACATACTGCTATCAAAATAACTAGTTTTATCTGGATTGTCCCAATCCCATTGAAATTGTTCTAAAATATTATCATTTTCATCCAATCTAGTATACTGTACTGTTTTAATGTAGGGAAGATTTACAATCACATGATAAGTATAAAGAAAACCTTTATTTTGTTCTCTCCAAATTTTTATTGGACGATTAAGATCTCTATTCAAAGATTGTATCCAACAAGCATTACGAAAACTGAACAATTGATAAAAAATAGGACGATTTACTTTGCTAAAATTACTATCTTCATATTTATTAAGAAAACGAGGAAATTTATCTAGATAATACTGCCATAATATAGGATATTCTAGTTCCATAATTTTATCAAGAAAATTATACTCTTCTACAGTATACCATACAAGTTTAAATTCATTTATTTTATTTTTAATTTCATATAATGTATCTGCAGTAAAACTCACATTAACTATATCATTATTAATCATATTGTAATTATATTTGTATTTATCATTAAATTGTATAATATTCTCCATTGGAAGTTTTAAATTTAATACTTTCTCTTTAAGTTTTTCTAGATTATTTGCAGTTAATTTTATAAGTATACTCTCATTATCTGATTCATAATTATAATGATACATATAAATATTATTATGCAAACTTACACGATAAGGTAAATTATTTTTAGTTATTTCATCCATAATATCAAAAAAACCTTAAAAACATTTTTATTCAACTTTCACAGTTATATTACCAATATCAGCAATTTCAGTATCATCAATATTGATAATTTCACTATCAATAACAGCATAACTTTTACCTTTAACATTATCCCCAAAACTGCCTTCATTATCAACATATACAGATTGCCCAGGAGAAGTAAAAGTAATATTTTTCAATTCAGGAACCTGGGTTTTAATAAAATCACTACATTGAAATGGGATAAAATCTTCACCAATACCCAATCCATTATAAAGTGTACCATCACGTAAGTAACCACCATCAATAAATATACAGATAGCATCGTATACTCTATCCTCAATAGTGCTTTTTGCTTGAGAAGACAAGGGAATTTCTAAATCAATATCAGTATTAATTACAACACTAATATCCACACTAATATTCTTTGCAGGAACAACAGTAACATCATCATCAACACTACAAATATCAGATTCAACATCCTCTTGAATACGACGAATAAGATAATCATCACCAGGAGCAACAACAATCTTTAAAGTACCATTACCATTCCATTTTGGAATTAATCTCGCACCTTTAATCCCATTCAAACTACGAAGATAACTACTATATGCAGAACTAGTTGTTCTCGGAATATTATATGCCCAATTTCTTATACGAGTACGTAACTCATCATCAGACTCACGAGGAACACCCCCACTACTAGCATTCATATTATAAACAGTAGTATTAACACCAAGATTCAAAGAATCAATAATAACACTAATCTCACCAGCACCAACACGACCAGCATAACCTGGAGTCATAGAAACACAATTAATAACATATTCAGTAGCACCCGCAGGAATAGTAACTGCCTCTTGCGTTTTATACACAATACAATCCGCACTATTACTAGTTGCAACTCTAACATCTTTTGGGATAATAACAGTATTTGGTAAAGGACTACCAAATTCAAAAGTTACATCAACAGCACTATAAGTTGCAGGAATACGATATATACCAAAATAATCAGCAATAATCTCCAAATCAATACCCTGTGCTTTATCAAGGATAGTTGACTCATAATTATCACGAAGTAAACTAACACAACCTGTATCTTTATCCCACAAAAATTCACATATAACACTCATAAGCATTACTAACTCAGATTCAATATCCTTATTACCAGCAACAATATCCTTAAAATCTTCATTATTAGAAATTATTCCTTCATCAAACAACATTTCCATTGTTTCCATAAAAGCAGTATTATATGTTTTTCCACGAAAATTAAGACTAGCTATTTCTTCAATTTTAGATTGATTAATCAAAATTAATCCTCCCATTACAAAAAAAAGACAATAATTTATTATAATATTAAAAAAAAAGAGTTTTTTTATTCAAGTTTTCAGAATCACATTACCGTTCACAACCTCATCATTTATTGCAACAATCTGATAATCAACTTGATAGCTATATGGATCATCACTTATTTCATAAACTTTAAGATAATTAATTGTTTTAACACGATTCATTTCCTGTAACTGTCTACGACTATATTCTTCAATCCTTTTTGAAGTAAGATTATTCTTATTCTGTTTAATAAGTTCATATGTGCGATTACCATAATTGTTATACGTGGGATTATACTTGCATTCATGGTAACCAGTTAAAAGTTTACTGACACAGCCAGCAAATAAACTTTTTATACCAATTGCAATATCTAAATTTTCACCTTTAATATTCCAATCCCATCTATTTTTATCATAATCAAAAACCATATTTATATCATGATTTAAACTTTTTTCAAAGTTTTCTTCATTCTCATTATTTGTAATAGTCATATGAAATTCACCTCTAATTTTTATGTTAAATATATCTGGAAATAAACAGTGCGGGAATTATAATTGCTATGAGTGAAAGTTATAGTATTCTTAACCATTATATTACTACGTGTTGGTAAGAACCCAGATTTCTGATATACCCCGCTACCCTTATCAACTAGAGTAACATTTGAGGTTGAAGAACTCCCCCATTCTACCTTATCTTTAACGGTTGCACCAGTTATAGGGTTACCTGCATAATCAGTAATATAAACCTCAAATACCCCATTATGTACCACCAAGGGGGTTCTTAACTGAATATAGGCAACTTTTTTAATCTTATTAATTTCATTAATAATATCCTCATCAATCTCAGTTTTAGTATAATAAAGTGTTGAGTCAAAAGAACCTGATTCTAATATTTTACTGTCAATTTCTGATTGATTATAAGTTTCAGACTTTGTATAATAATCATCAAATTTAGCTTTTACTTGTAGCATGTCATAAGATAAATAGCTGTTAAATGTTTTTTGAGTAATGTTCGAGCCATAATTGTTAGTAGTTACTTCAATGTCTTCATCACTATGCATATGTTTTTTATCAGCTTGTTGTGACAATTTACTGTCAATTTCAGATTTTGTATAAACATTCAAAATAGAATTTTTACAATAATTTAAATCATCAATAATATTTTTAATATTTTCTGATTTTCCTTCTAATTTTTTATTTAATCTTAAAATAGAATCTTTACAATAATTTAAATCTTTAACAATACTTTTAAAATTATATTCTTTATCATTTATCAATAATTTCTCTGTTTTTAATGAAAGATTGTAATCATTAACAGATATTACAGTACCTTTTTCATTTTTTATATCAAGACCATTACTAGAGATTTTTAAACGATAATTATTATCTTTTGATCCCACCTGTATTTTAAATGTATTTTCTCGAGGATTTAAAGGATAATCCGAGTCATCAAAACCTAAATATCCTAATAAAATAGCCCCATAACTATTATAATCTCCATTTATTGCACATACAAGACCCATAATTTTATTATCTGGCACCAGATAATCCAAACCATTTTCATCTATCTTATGTACACCTTGAGGGATATAATTTATATTAGCATCATGATGAACAATATGAGAAATATAACACTTCCATGTAGATTTTTTATCACGAAGATTTACATATACAATATCCTCACAAAGATAATATCTTTTAATTTCTCCCACCAATATTTTAAGATCTTGTTTATCAAGTGATAGTGTATTAGCATCACCTGTTTCAACACCCACAAATTTTCTGATATTTTGTTTAAATTCTGCATCTGTAAATGTTTGATCCATCGCATTAACCATAACAATAACATCTCCTTATTGTTCAATCATCATTTGTTTCATCATTAGTAGAATCATCTTCATTATCATTATCAGATTCTGATTGTTGTTCTTCAACAAGTATTCCATATTCATTTTTTGTATCAGTAGTGAGATTTGGACTATATGTGCATAGTGTAAGATCACATTTATTCGCTTCTGTTGCACTCATTGATTGTGAGATTTTTTTAATAAAATAAGTATCTTCAAGATCATACTTGTTGTATTGAAAATTACACCATCTTCCAGGTGCAAATTCAGGATGTCCAATTACACTACATTCAATATTAAAACCATCATCACGTAATAATTTTGAAAGGTATGTTGTAGCATATGCCTTTGCTTCGTCCCTATTTACATTTCCAACGTCCATGGTTTCTTTTATTTCACCGTACCTTTTTACAAGTATAGGTAACGATACAACTAATTTGTCTCTTTTTGTTTTATTTGCACCATAAACTACTTCAATTGTATTACTCATCAATGGATTTGCTTCATTAACAGTAACAGAGTCTTCAATAAGATTATAATTTTCTTTTGCACTTAAATGACAGTATGTTTTATCAGGAGTACGTCTAACATATACAGTATCCCCAAAACAATATATCATTATATCATCATTATTCTTTCCAGCCACTTCTTTAAGACAATCCCATGCAGATTTAGCTCCACTAGAACCAGAATCAGAATCATCAGTCGATTCCCCATCATCTTGCATTTCTCCACCTTGAAGTTTCAAAGCTTCTGCCTCAGAAGATTTTACAGGTCCACTTATTTTAGTAAGATAAACATTATTATAAAGATGTTCATGCCCTGTGATACATCCATAGTCTGCGTCACAGCCTCCTAGTCGAGGTACACAATATATATGTCCTTCACCAGAACCATCACTACCTTCACCCAGAAGATCAGTATATTTGTATCCCCATGCCAAAGCAGGTTTATGACAATGCGGACATTCATTTTTAAATACTGATTTACAAAAAGTTGCTCCAAGTTTTGCAGCTACTTCAGTCTCACCAGGAGCAGTAGGTTTTCCAATAGCCATAATTGTCTTTTTATCTGCACTACGACCATATTTATCTCGTTTACCCATATTTTTACCCCATTCAACATTTTTTTAGAAACCTAATGTAGCACCAACAACCGTTTGTGATATTACTCTTCCAGCACAACTTCCCCAACCTTTGCTTGTTAATTTGTGAGTAGTACAATTACTTACCGTATCCATAGTAAACCACGAACCTCCAACATAATATTGAGCCCAAACATGAGCATAAGTTCCATCAAGAAATGCTGCAGTGCCTTTAATATATCTTGTTTTTATACCGACAGCATTTGCAAGAGCACAACAGAGCTGAGCTTCATCACAACAATTTGCAGATTTACCTTTTAATGTTTCAGATACTGTATTTCGTGTATTTGAATAATTTTCATAGGATACATGTGTTGAAACCCAATTGAAGATTTTTTTCAATGCTTTTTTACCTTTGCTTGAATTACATATTTGTTTTGCTGCTTTTTTTACATCTGCACTTACAGTGCCATCAAAACCTCCATTATCATCATCTTTATTATCAGATACTGTTGAAAAATCAATAACATCATTGTACAATTCAAAGAAATCAATATCTGCTTTAAGACCAATCTTATTTTCAATTATGTCTTCCATAATTTCTTGTCTTGTTTGTTGACTGTATTCTACTTCTATTTGTGTGTTTAATAATTCTCCAAGATCTTTACATTTCACTTCAATTTTACTTTCATTTGTAGATACTTCATCAATATATCCGCTGAAGACCATTTTTATATCTTCTTTATTGTTTGGGTATTTGTATCCTTCTTGGATTATAATTCTTGCTCCTCTTTTTAGGTTAATATTATTTGTTTGATTATAGGGAACATGGAATGTTGCAGTTCCGTTTGCTTCTTCATAACCTTTGTCAAAAGAGAGATCTATAATTTCATTATCAAAATCAATTATTCTTTTCGGGTCATTCATAGTTAATATATCTGAGTCAGAGGTTACATTGTAAATAGGTACCTCTTCATCTGATTCATTATTAGAATTGTCTTCATCTTTTTTAGTATTATCTTTATCATCAGTATTATCTGAATCATCTTCAGACTCTTGTTTTTCATTATCCCCCCAAAGATTACGATTACCTCTTTTCTTTAATTCTTCTTCAGGACTTATTTTTGATAATTTAATTGCATGATAATCTTTTGAATCAGTACTTGAATCAGTATCTTCATCAATAGCATTTGAATCTGTTGAGGTACTATCAATATTTGATACAGAACTATCTGCACTAGTGGAATTTGCACCGGTAGTATCTTTATTGTTAGTAGTTGTTGAATCTGAATTGCTTGAAGTATCTTCATTATCCTCTGATTCATCACTTAATTCGCCAGCAAGATTAAATTGCAATGTGTCTGCAGAACCAACTCTATATATTTCAGGAAGAAAAACACGTATTTTTATAATTGTCTCTGAAAAATTAGGAGGACATAGAGTATATGAAACTTTCTTTTTTTCTTCTCCATGAAGTTTATTTTCTATTAATTGATCATCAAGCCACATTGTATGACTCCTTTTTTTATTATTTTTTTGATTTTGTGTTTTTCTTAGTAGTTTTAGAATCAGTATTCTTTTTATCAGAATCTTTTTTCTTAGTTGATTTATTTGATACTGCATCAGCACCTACATTTTTACGAGCATTTTCATCTGCTTTTTGAGTATCAATTGGGGAAACATATGCCGGTGTTGGGATTTCATCAGTAACTTCAGTAACTTTAATTTGTAGTTCACATGCACCGGCATAAGAATATTTTGGAACTATTTGTACATATCCTTTAAACACGCCAAATTCTGCACTTACTATTTCACAGATTTGATTTTGAATAGAATGGAACTCTTCATTATATTGTGCAACTTTACTTGGAGGATAACTAATGTGTGTATTGAAGGTGAATTTTCTTGGAATATATTGTCCTTTTTCAAGATGAATATATTTTCCTCCAGCGATTGGAGTTTCTTTAATTTCTCTTCTACCATATCCTTCTTCTACATCAATACTTTCTGTGAAAAAATAATTACCATTAATGCATAAGCTTTCACTTATTTTACTTTTAAGATTTTTCTTATATACTTTCACAAAAAACATTCTCCTTTTAAATCATAATATTTTTAATATTCTTTTTACTAGTTTTGAGATATAGTTGAACCACCTTTAACTGCAAGGTTAACAACTTGTTTACATTGTTCAGTAGTAAGATTAGATAATGGGAATTCTTGTTTACCAATATGAATATTATATATTACATTTCCTTGAGTTTTACTTTTAAGATTACTTGGAGAAGAAGCAGTTTGTTGTTGTAAAGAATTAATAGTACCCATATTTATACCAAAATTTGGTTTAAATCCTTTACTTGCAGTTTTTCCAGCATTAGTCGCTGCGCCAATTAAACCTGTACTTTTATCTCTTAACATTTGGGCAGCGAATATCATTTCTTGTCCAGAAGCACGAGCCATAGTTCCTGGTGATTGTTGTTGTAAACCTTTATTTTTAAATGCATCTGCAGCTTCACTTGCAGCTTGAGTTGCTGCGGCTACAAGTGCTGATTTTTTATTATTAATTGCTTGTATTGCATAATCCATTTCAGCACTTACTGCATTCGCAAATTTCAAGGTTGATTTAAATCCGCGTGTTGTTGAATCTCCTATTCTTGAACCTCCTGTCCAACCAGAAGAAGCTGCAGTAGTACATGCTTGTAATACTTGTCCACTCATTGTTGAAGGCAAAGTCTTTAATCCATTATTAATACCATTTACAATTTGTTGACCTATTCCAACAGAAGGAGAGTAAACTGTATTTTTCATAGTTGAAAGAGTACTTGTAATTTGTCCTAAAGCATTTTTAATACCATTTGTTGCTTTACTGATATTCCCTACATTTACAGATGATAATTTTCTTAATTCTGTTGCAGCTGAACGAATTGCAGTAACTGCTTTTTTAACTTTATTAACATAATTAGAATCAACATTAGGCATAGCTTTAAATGCACGAATAGCATTTGATACACTATTTGCAGACCAAGCAATCCTCTGTATTTTATTACCAGTACCAGTAGGAATTGCAGAAATATTTACTAATGAACGAAGATGAGTAGCCACTTGGCGAACAACATTAACTGCAAGTGTGATATTTGAAGTTATTCCAGAATCAACTTGTATATTTGGTGATTTCAAACTTTTCATAGCATTAGAAACATTATTAATTGTCCAAGTAACCCTTTGAATTTTGTTTCCGGTACCAGTAGCTATATTGGGCATATCTTTGAATGTTGCTAACACTTTTGCAGCCATATATAATTTATCTCTTGCTTTTTGAAGATTCTCAATTATACCTCCATTTAATGCTTGAAAAACTATATCCCAATGTATATCACTACTTATTTGTGATAAAGATTTAACTGCTTCACTTGCAGATTTTAATCCTTCAGATGCATCTTTTAATTTTTGTGAAGCTTGTTTATCTGTTTGAGGCATACTGGAAAAACTATTAATGATAGGTACAGCGGCTATAATTTTACCTTTTGCTTTTTGAAGATTTTCAAGCATTCCCCCTCTGAAGTATTGGAGGAAATTTTCCCATGATATTGTCCCGCTAGTTGAAGATAATGATTTAACTGCTTCACTAACTGATTTTAATCCTTCACATACTGCTTTTAGTTTTTCAATAGCTTGTTTGTTGATATTTTCAGAACTTGAAAAACTATTAATCCTAGGTATAGCTTGTTTAATTTTATTTATTGATGATGCAAGTTGCATCATACCTAACCCAAGTGGATCAAGTAGTGCATTAACCCAACTTAATACAAATGTTAATGCCATTCCTGCAAGAGCTCCTGCAAGAGCCCATAATGCAGAACCTACTTGTTTTAAACCATTAATACCACTTGTTAAATCAATTCCTCCAAAATCAAGTTTATCAAAAAGGATTTGTATACCTTTAATAAATATTAATGCTTCTGCTACAAGTCCTGCAGCAACAGGTATCATAATTGCAATTACTGCAGATAAAGAAAGTAATGGAACAAGCATTGAACTAATACTTGCACTTAATGCTGAAAGACTTAATGAAGCAGTTTCAGCACCAGCAGCACCAACTGCTGCCTCTTCACCAACAGTAGTTAAAGTTGTTGATTCAACAGCAACTTTCTCCATATCCTCAGTAAAAGCACCCATTGCATTTGGATTAATACCTGCACCAGCATGTGAAGCAGCAGCATTAATATCTTTTCCAGTGACTTTAGTGGTAGATTTTTTATGAATCCCTCCAGGGAAATCTACTGCAGACATTGCTTCCATTTTTTCAGCTTCTGCCGCATGTGTAGCTGCAGCTGCGACTTCTTCATATGCTGCAGCTTTTGCATTTAACGTAGCGATTTGTGCTTCACTTTCAGTTACTTGTTCAACCCCATGAATAGCATTTTTCACAAAATCTACAGCATCCATTATACTTTTAAGACCATTCGCTACTTGTCCAATTGTAGTGAGTGCCATCTGAAGACCAGATAATGTTCCCCCACCAATCATTACAAGTTTTGTTATCCAACCATCAGTAGCATTATCTAATCCAAGAAAACCTCTCTTTGCTTGTTCAATGTATGGTAAAAAGAAGTTTCCAATTTGTTTTCCACCACGACTAAAAGCTTTATTTATTTGTGCATCAAGACCTGCATTTGTATTCATCAAAGCATCTGTTGAACCAATAACTTTTGTAACTGCAGCAATATAACCTTCAATATCTTTTTCATTACCACTCCAAAGACCAGTACGTTTAAGAGAATCCTCTGTAACTCCATACTGATCTAAACTTGCAAATGCACCTTTAGCACCTTTACTCAAATCACCCATTGCTGTTTGTGCCAGTTCTGTGGAACCAGTCATAGCTTGTACATATGCACCAAAATTTGCTACACCTTCAGCAACATTCTGTATTTCTTGATCATTTGCACCAGTTGCAGCTTTCAATTGATTCAAAGCAGGAATCAATTCCTGCATACTTGTAAGACTATTATTTGTAACATTATCAACAGTAGAATAAAGACTCTCAGCAGCAGATTTTGTTGAAGTCATGTTATTAATAAGCACTTTGTTAGTTTCAGCTTTATTAGTTGTACCAAAAACTTCATCATAAATACTTTTTCCAGTGATGGCAGAAAATGCTCCAGTTACTGCAGTATTTAAATCACCAAAATTAGAACTAATTTCATTTACAGCAGAACGAAAACTAGAACCCATTTTCTGTATATTATTTCTAACATTACCCAATGCAGGACTTGTTTCATCCCTACCAGTTATTGTAAGAATTATATCTTGAAATGATGCCATAAATGATTCACCTTAAATTTTGTTCTTTAATTTTTTCTGCTTCTTCAATTTCATGTTGAATCTCAAGATGATACCTTAATATAAGGAACCGATAATCTGGATTAAATTTATTACGAATAACCTCACTTGGTAAACAATTTAAATGTTTACTAACACGAAAATAAGTTTCCCCAATAATACTATTAACCAGCCGGAAATAATTCTTGATTTGAATCTTCAGAAATACCCAAATCATGTTGAAGTTTAATATACAATGAAACAACATTGTTAAATCTGAATTTATCAAGATATTCTAATGATAAAGGTATTTCATCACCATTTGGAAATATTATTGTACAAGTAGATGCGATAAATTCTTTAATAGATTTAAATCTTGATTCATAACTATCTTCAGTGCCAGCTAATTCAGAAGTAATATCATTAAGAATTTGTTGTTCTGCACGAGTAAGTTGTTCACCACGAGCATTTTTATTAATTACTTCAAATTGATCAGCAGTATAATCTTTAAATAATGACTCATGTTCTTCAATTGTTTTAATTATTGTTGAATCATCAATTGGATGTGCTTTTATAGTTAATTCAATCTGTTCACCTTTAATATTTGTTGGAGCGAATTTAAATGTTAATGAATCAGCATTAAGAAAATCTATCAATTCTTGTTCTGTCTGCAATATTTTTCTTTCAGTTTTCTTAGCTTTAACAACAACTTCAGGTTTGAGTTTTGATTCCGCCTGATCATAATCAGAGATATATATAAAAATAGTTTGGAATTCCTCGTTTGAAATGTGTTTACCATCAAGAATCTTGTTACGAATTTTATTTTCTTTTTTTGTTAATTTATTTGGATTTAATTGTGCTACTTTATCTTTAAATAGTTCAGATTGAGCATAATCCTTTTCAAATTCCTTTTGTCTTTTCTGTAATTCTGAATTTGTTATATTAATCCTCTCCCATATATATAAAAGTTGATTTTATAAAAAAAAATTAAAAGGATATTCTATAATGAATAATCCTTTTTTTATTTAAATATCATTAACATTAAATATAGTTGAATAACCAGCACTACATTTAATATCACATTTATTACCATTCTTCTTCTCAACTTTCATTTCACTAGGAGCAATATCAAAGAAAGTATCTTCAATCATTGGAGTTTGACCCGGAACTTTGTTGTATACACCAATACTAATTTGTGCGGATTTATCAACAACTGCTTTTGCAATAAGATTTCTTACTTTAGTAATGTTAATAACATCTTTAATTTCTAATTCAATTGTAATTTTCTTAGTAGTTGTTCCAACACGATAATAACTAGAAAGATCAGTAATATCATCAGTATCAATCTTATATGTTACAGTAACTCCACCAGAAGAAACAAGTCGTACTTGTTGTCCACCATAATTAAAAAGAATTTCTGCAAGATCGTAAATTTTTTCATCTTCAATAGTTTGAGTCATAAATATCTTATTCTCCTTCAGTAATAATTATTTGAGGTTTAAGAATTTCATTATTATATTCAATAAGGTAAGTTGCATTAATACCTGCAATTCCAAGATTAATAACTAGGTTATATGGATCTTCATCAGATTCATAAATATTACATGTATACTCAGGTTGAATATGATCTGCTTTTACTTCAGATTCAAGATAAGTATCTACTGCAAGTTTAAATTTTGTTATTGCATCAATTGTTTCATTCTCTTTTAATTGTGTTCCAAGAATTTTCATTACTTCCCTAATTTGATGATTATTATTCCTTAATGCATGAAGAAGACATGCAGTTGTTTTTTCTTCATCAGAACGAGCAAAACCAGTAGATACACCAATACATATTACTTGTAAAGGTTCACCATTATCATTAACACGATATGGATCAGATTCACAGAAAAGGACACCTGATTTCATGAGTGCAGTTGACTCTTCATCACTTCTTTTTGGAAAAGTTAATTGTCTTACAATAGTACCCTCAGAAGAATCATTAACATAACTATATTCATTTAAACTACGGAATGCATCACGACCCGGTTCAACAAAATAAGGAGTAGTAGCTATTTTTGCAAGAACTTTACCATAAAAACGATTTTCTATAAAAACAATATTATCGTCAATATAAGTGTTTTCATGGGTTAAATGAGTAAGAATTTTATCATCATAATCTTCAGTAGTTTCAATGGATCCTGCAGGGAAATAACCTATTCTTGGTTGACCTTTTGAACGAAGTTTTTTAATATGTGCTGAAACTTGTGCTACAAGACTCATATTATCCCCATCAGTTATAGTTGTTGTTTCTTTATTGGTTGAAGAATCAAGTGTAGTATTAACAGTAACAGTTAAAGGTTTATTCAATACAATCATTGTAGCATCTTTTGCTCTTTCACTAACTTCTAATGCTTGAACAAATGTGTCTGCAGTAACATTTTTATTACCAATATCAATAACATATACTTTTTCAACACCTAACTGTCCAGTAGCATTAACTTTAGCCTCCTCAAAGAAGTCAGTGATAATTTTCACATCAGGTGAGTCAGGACCTAATGATTTAATTACAGATTGACTATTAGTGTAACTTTCAATACTAATATTCTCTACTTCATGATTACTGCCTACTATGAAAACAGGTATCTCTGCACCAACACCATCAAGTGAAAGATAATTAGTATTGTCATTAACAACAATTCGTGGTCTATTTTTCAATGCTTCATAAGTTACCATATTTTTATATCTCCTTATTTTTATATTGGATTAATTTTTTTCTAAATTCTGATAAAGTAATACTTGGCATAATCTTATCTTCTTGAAAAGAGTTTAATAATTTTTTTTCTTCCTCAAATTGAGAAGTTAATTTATTATATGCAAGCATACCCATATGTAGTGAGTTATTCTCATCTACAAGACTAATTAAGCTTAATTTAGATTTTTTATTTTTAGAATTACTCTTCACGTCCTTTTTAATTTCTTCATTTTGATTATCTTTATTTTCTGTCATGATTTAAACCTAAAAATTAATTTTTTTTATAAAACTAAATAATTATCTGGATTCCATCTGCGACCGCCAATAACATGCTTTTTATAATAATCTACATTGAGTTTGATAATTCTACGATACAAGATAGGATCAT
>NZ_BAGX02000030.1 GCF_000320505.1 Methanobrevibacter boviskoreani JH1 | reverse complement strand
ACCTTTATCAGAAACAATACTTCCCCTTAAATTTCCAGTATCTACAGGAGCTCCTCCACTTGGATTTTTCCCCCCAGCTACACCTTCACCTGGTTTTTTCATTTCACGTTCTGCTTCATCAATAACCTCATCGAGAACATCAGAAAGGATTGCGGAATATGTTTTTTGTGATAATTTTTCCATTCCAGATCCAGTTATATCAATTTTAAAACCTAACATATTAATCCATATCCAAAAGTAAAAAAAATTTTTTAAATTAAAAAAAGAATGAGTAATGTTTTTAATCTTCTAATTTTATTGGAGGTACACGTAATTCAATTAATTCTAATTCCATATGATTTAAGAAATGATCCCATAATGCTGGACGTCCATAAACTTTAAAATATTGTCCGTTATAAAGAATAATATCTTCTTCTTGAACGTTTGCTGATGGTTCAAGATTTGCTATATATTGATTTTTTTGTTCATTACCATGTTCGGAGTTTTCATTATCAAATCTTTTTTTCTGAATATCTGCTGTATATTCTGCAATGAATTTATTTACAAATTCGGGTTCTCCATCATCATCATAATCTCCAGTTTCAGTATATCTGTAAACACGGATTTTAGCATTTGGGAAGAATAAATTCATAACATCACACACCTACAATGATACTTATTTTTTAAAGAATTAATTTTATTATTGATTTGTGTGTAAAGTGAGGTATTTGAATTATATGAAATAGACACATTACCTTCAGTTATTGAGGATATTTCACCAAATTGGTTATCTGCTTTTTGAAATGTGTATAATATGATATCATATAATAATGATTGAATATTACTGTTAAATTCTTGTTGAGTAAAACCAGCAAGATATTCTAATTCAATTTTGCCTTTAAAAATATGATTAAAATATATTATACCTTCCTTTAAGACAATATTATAATCATTTGAATCCAATTCTTTATCATCAATAGTTAATTTTTGAATTGAGATTACAGGATAATAATCAAGAAAAATAACATCGGATGAAAAATTATTAATGTAAATAGTATTTACTTTTGGATTAATATTTATTCCAATTAAACCTTCAAGTTGATTTAATTTAACTTCACACAAATTAATTAATTCTTCATCAGTTAAATCCAAAGTTATCTTATTCATTTTAAGGTAAATTTTTAATCCATCAACATTAAAATCAAAATTACTCATTTTAAATAACCTTTAATTTTTAATAATTATCTTTCTTTTATATTGTTACAGTTAAAGTTGCAATTTTATCTGCATTACCTTCAACATCCAAATCATTTGTAATAGTAGTATAACCAGTACATTCTACAGTTACAACATATGATCCTACAGGAACATTATTTATATTGCAACCACCAGTAGATCCAGATTTTCCACTAGTATATACCTCTTCAGTAACTTTATTTTTCAATGTTACAATTGCACCAGTAATAGGATTTGTACCGTCATTAATAGTATAATGCACAGTATAAGTTTTACTGGTGCCATCTACTTTTTTCCAATACCACTAATAAATCCATTTCTAAACTGAGCAATATTTTGAGAAGTAATGAAGTTTGCAACAGCAAAACGTTTTCCAAGTTTATTTGTTGGAATATTTTCTATAACGCTC
>NZ_BAGX02000029.1 GCF_000320505.1 Methanobrevibacter boviskoreani JH1 | reverse complement strand
AATTTCTTCACCTTTAAGGTCTACTTTGTTATCTGTGACCTGGCTAGTGAAACCTTTAAAACTATTATTTGTACCGTCACCCTGCAACAATGCACTATCCGCCATATTTTTTACATTAATAAATCCTTTATCAATCTCTCTTTGAATAAGATCCACTACGTTATTCCCCATTTCAGCCATCATAGAAATATCAATAGGTTGAATAAGAGTAGCCATTTTAGCAGTTTCTTCAGTATAAGTAGTAGCGGTAGCTTCAGGGATGTCATCATCCTCAGCAATAAATTGTGCTACAGACCCATTATTTTCTTTATAAAAACCAACTTGAGAAGTACTTGCACTTTGAACACACCCCTTGGATTCCAAAAACCTGAAGTATGGTGCTTGATCAAAGATTTTACTTTTAATCTCTTTAGTATATTCAATTTGCATTGAAGTTGGTGCATCAGTAGTAGCACCCATTGCTTTTCTTAATTCTTTTAATTCGTTAGATTGTGATTCGAGTTTAGTTGCAATATCATGGATAGTTATTTCAGACATAAATATCAATTACTCCTATTTAAAAAAATAATATTTAAAATAAAAAAAATTATAAATTTAATCTATACTTGCTATTTTTTCAGCTATACTTTTTGTAGAATATTCATTTTCATTTTTTTGTTCTGGTTCCTTTTGTAAAGCTTTATCTACATGGTTTTTTGGATTTCTATTATCTTGAAGATTTTTAAAAAATCTATTATTAAATTCTTGAAGTTTAGAATCCATGTTTTTATTAAATTCAGTAAGTAAATTTTTTACAATTTCATCATCAGATTCGGTATCTGATTCAGTTTTGTTTCCTTGTTCTAATGCTTCATCTATAGCAGTATTAACCATACTATTAATTTTTGATTCAACGTTACTAAGAACAGTTTCAGTGATTGATTGTTCTTTTTCAGCCATTAACTCATTGAAGTATTTTTCAGCATCTTCTTGTGTAATGAATTTTGTATTTTCATTATTTTCATTTTCATTAACATCAATATTATTATTGGTTTCTTCTTCTTTAGACATATTATCCGCCTTTAAATTTTTAACTATATTATGACATGCCCCTGTAAAACAATTTGATTTTACGAGATTTTTACTTCTAACAGTTCCGAAAGTATCCCAATTCGCGGGTAATGCTGTTAGGCTAATCTCTTTTAAATTAATGTTTTTTATTGTCTTTGTGGTGGTATCATAATCTTTTACAAATCCACCAATACTAAGTCCAAGATGAATACCAGTATCTAACATGTCCTTAATAAGTGGTGAATATTTTTTGGTTACAAGAAATTTTATATGGAGTTTTCCTTCACTTTCAGAAACATCTTTCACTGCACCTATCACATGATCAAGACCATATCTATGATCACCATGAATATTTAGTGTAGGTGCTTGTTCAACCATTTTTTTCATTGCATCTGGAGAAATAATTTCACCATACAAATCTTTATTTGTAGTGGATGCGATTCCTTCAAGGAGAATTCTCTCATTTTCTTCAGTATTAGTTGTAAAGTCTTTTACAGATTTTGTTGTAAGTGGACTATACACAATGAATCCATTTGACATAAATTCACCTTTACCTTTTATTAAAAAAAAAGTTTTTAGTTAAAATATATAAGTTTCATTAAAGAATTTTTATTTAAAAAAAATAATGTTATATAAAAAAGAATAAAAAAGAATAAATGGAAGAATAAAAAATAAAAAAAAGTACAATTATGTAAAATATTAATCTAAAAAAAGTATTTTTACTAAAGATATAATCAAATATTCGCAGTATTTAATTATATCCAATTTTAGTAAAAAACTTAATTTTTATTTTTTTATTCTTCAAAATATATAAGTGGAAAAATAGAAAAAATACAAAAAAATAAAATAGCATATAAAAAAAATAAAAAATCAATTAATTACTGAATAGATAAATGAGAAAATTTAATAATAAAAATTATATTTCACCCAATTTTTAAAATTAAATTTATACATATAATCCCATCAAATATCTAATCATATGGTTCAGTTAATTCTGTAATAACTTCCCCATCCTTACTTAAAGTGAATATAATTAAATCACTTTGATGTTTTTTAACTTCACCTGCAAATTCGGGAAAAAGACTATCAGAATATTTTATAGTTAACTTCATACCATTTGGAAAAACAATTTCTTCCCCATAATTATCATCAAAATAAACAATGCACATATTTATCCCCTTTTATTCAATAATTTTTCAAAATAATCAAATCTATTTGGAAATTTATTTTCAAATAACTTCCTATTTATAACATATTCTTTAATGGATTCTGCAAAATCTTCTGAGTATATCCTATGATTAAAAATACTGTCCGGTTTTTTTGCTTCTTGATAAAAAGTATAAGCATAACCACTTATAAATTTTTTCTTTTCTGGAAGATGTGTAAATTTATTTAAGTAATTATAATCTTTTTTATAAACCGAAACATATTCATTAGAATTTGAAAGCTCACAATTATGATCTAAGACATGGGAAAGTTCATGCACTAAATATTCATTAAAATTATATTCATCACCTTTAAATAAATACACATTTGTATTCTTGTTAGAAACAAATCCTCCAATATAACCATCATCCCCCCGAATTTCTTTAATTGGACTCTGGTTACTTAATATAATTTTATCAGTTAATTTTAAGGATGTTGGCAATTTATCATAAAAATTCTTAACATCCAAAACTTTTGACTCATCCATATTTTTTGATTTATATATACTTATACCATCCTTGAATGTAAATTTAGTAAAATCTTCAACATCAACATAATCCTCATAATTAGTTTTTAGAAGATTCAATTTCACATCAGATATTGTAACTTCCCCTCTTTTAATAAGTTTATTTAATTCATTGAAATAATTTATTTTAGAATCTTCAATAATATCATTCTCAGAGGAGTCATCTTCCCAAAGATAATCAAAATTAACTGTTTCATACAATTCTTTAGGTACTGGTTCTACACTTTTAAAATCTTTTTTTGGTAATGTTAATAATTCATCAAGACTTGCTGGTGCATAAGTACAACGACATCGAGGATGTAAAGGAAGAAAACCCTTAACCTCACTTAAAGGTATTGGATTATGAAGTTTAGCAAAATCTTTACATGCATCACATGCATCAATTGCAGGCATTACATCAACATACCCAACATCATACTGTTTATAACTGTTTAACAATCCAGTATTTTTTGCACGCATTGTTTCAGTACGAGCAATTAACATTGCACGTTGATTTGCAGTTAATTTTGTACCTTCCAAAGGTTTAAAATTAGGAATATCTTTTATTCTTTTAGCTATCTTCGGTATACTTTCCCCATTCAATACTCCTTTAAATATTTCATTAGCAATATCCTTACGAGTGTCATCTGTGAGTTTTTGTATTAAACCCATATCATATGTTAAAAGGTGTTGTAATGCATATTGGTCTCCAGTACCCCAAATGATATCTGTTGATTTATCTATGTCTATAAGTCCTTGTTTTCTTCCCTCTTCATACAATTCATTAACAATAACATTAACATCAGTATATCCTGCTTGAAGTAATTCTTCAGTTTTTTCTTTTATACTATCCAAAAATTTCTGCTTTTCTTCACTACTACGAAACAATGAATGACGATACTCTTCAGATTGTAATAATTGGATAGTTTCATCTATTTGTTGATTTACAGTACCTTTGATTTTTTGTTCAAACTCTAATTCTGCAGGGCTTATGTCGTTAAGATTTTTCATTAGTAAAAAATCAAGGAAATTTTCATCAATGCTAATCATTCCCATGTGTTTTTCACCTTTTAAGTAATCCATAGTAAGCTAAATGATTTTTATAAATTTCAAGTTGATTTTCTTCAGGAGACAATTTACTGCCATTTTTCTGTATTGATTTTTGAATAGTGCCTTCAACATTATTGTTTTGTGGATAAGTTTGTTGTGTGAATGGTTTATTACCCCATTCTACCGGATCTAACCCATAACCTGAACGAGACTCGTTTATAGTAAGAGAACCATTTTTTAATTGCATATCTTCAATCTTTGCACGTAACTCTTTATTTTCATAATCTTCACGAACATATTCAAAACATTCACGGAAACCATGACGACCAAGAACTTTATTGAATTGGTCTTCAATAAGTTTACATTTTCCATTGAGTGTTTTCTGGAAGTCTTTATCCTGAGACTCACCTGTACCGGACCCGAGACTTGCTGTTTCACGGACTCCTATCTTGGATGGTTGTACTCCGAATGCTGTGATGATTCTGTCTCTTGAGTAGTTCATTAGTGATATGAAATCCATATCTTTGTTTGTATTAGTCATGGCAGAATATGTTGCACCTTGAACAGCCAAGGTTCCTTTTTTATTTTTAGTTTTTTCAAGTCTATGAATTTCCCCAATAACTCTTTGTTCATCAAGTTCTTTGTCAAAACTTAAAATACCCTTTGGGTCAAGACCATTATCATTTAATAAATCATTATTATGTTTCATTCCAAGAAATTCAACTGCGATGCTCGCTCCAACAGCATCAATAATACTAGTACCCCAGAGGCAGTTTCTTTTACTAATACGTGGATTAAAAATATGTATTATTTCATCATTTTCATATCTGTATCCAGTATCACGAAGACCCCATTGATCAGTATCTCTATAATAACCAATCATCTCAGTAGGTATGTATTTAAATCCAATAGGGATGTTATCAAAGGTTTCATCAAGATTTACTTCAATAAAAGTGTCTCCAGTGATATTAAGACTGGTCCATATCTGATTATTCAACATACTAAATGTATAATTATTTGATAATCCTTGTGGATTTTGGAATAAATTATACACATAATGATAAGTATATGGATTACGTGGAGTATCGTCGAGAGTATTAATATTCCAGCCATTAGCAAGAGATTCGTCACAAAAAACTTGATTACATCGTGCAACATATGGGTTATTTAATGCACTATAATAAGCTTCTACTTCCCCAAAATCTTTATTTGTTTCTTGGAATGCCCATTCATAATCTTGCATAAATTTATCGAAAAGACTATTTTTTGAAGGATTTCTTATTCCAGGAAGTTTATTTAATCCTTTCTTTATTGTATTCCTCATATTATCAAACATAAAAAACATCAAACCATTATTTTATTAGTTAAAAAAAATTTTTATAATTGTAATAATTCAAGAGTAGGTTCGGATTCCCTAAATTTATTCATTAAAAAATTGTAGGCATGAGATATTGCATCAACAATATCATCATGAACCCCTTCAGGGAAACTCCTAAATTCCCTTATAAAATCAGATTTCATATTATCATCAAGATCAATGATTACATATCCATCAAGGAAAGCATTTTGTAGTGGAGTTGCACGATCTACTTTACTTTTCACTGGATTCACTTGTTGAACAATATAATTTTGAAGGTGGCGCATCCATTCATTATATAAAAGATTAGCTGCAGCACCTGCACCAGTTTCAATAACAATATAAGTTCCTTTACCATCTAAATGAGCAGTACTTACAATTTTTTCTTTGTTATGTGAACCAAATTTTCCTCGGACAATGTCTTTAATTACAATAGTTTTTTTGTCTTCAAGAATTCCGACTTTTGCACCAACAGTATAATCATTTGCAGTTGCAGTTCCTTCTGCAATATCCCATGCTCGAACATACATGAAAACATCAGAATCATTAATATGCTGAAATTTTACATTATCAAAAACAAAAAAATCAGTAGTATCATCTAAAGGATTTTGTTGGTAAATAGCTTCAAATAACCTATCACCCATTTCTTCACGTTTTTTCTCAAGGATATTTATAGGATATCTTTCACTCCATAATGATTCACCATTAGGAAGTATTGCAGGGAAACTAAGAAATTTATAATCATCACTAAAATTAGATTTCAGGTAACCCTGGAGATCAAGACTATTCCACCTAGTGTGAAGAATAATTAATCGAGATTCAGGTTCAAGTCTCTGAATAATCATAGTTTTAAACCAGTCAATTTTCTTTTTTAAAAGTGTTGGTGTAATATCCTCAAAACCTTTATAGGGGTCATCAATGATTAAGTAATCCGCATTTTGACCAGTTATACTTCCACCTGCTCCAACAAGTCTTATACTGCCCTGATATAATTTTCCATTCTTGTTTTCAAACATAAGATAAGTGCTTGAGTGTTTTACATCTGAGAGATAAACATTAAAATAAGGTCCAAACTCACGGATATATTCTCTTAATTGTATACCGAATCTTTCACTAAGACTTGATTCTCCATTGATAATAAAAATGTTGAGTCGTGGGTTCTGGAAAATTAACCATAATGGATATGCTAATGTTATCATTGAGGATTTTGAGAATCTTGGAGGCATACTAACACAAAGTTTCTTATATTCTCCAAGACGCATTTTTGTTAATTCAGTAGCTAATTTGTCAATGTGTTTTGCATATACATTATTTGTATAATGACTTGCTACACACCAGTTATAAAAAAGATAAAGATCATTAACTATGTTTTTCTCTATCTTCAATTATACCCCTCATTTCATCTTCATCAAACAAATCACTAAGATTATGAACATTAACATTCAACTCATTATCATCGAACATATCCATAATCTGTTTATTAGCATCCAATCCAAGTTTTTTAATTTTAATGATTAATTCAATATATTTTTCAGGATCAAAATCTTTAGAATTTTTATATGTTTCCAATGCATCTGAGAGATCTATTTTATCAGATAATTCTACAAGATTTTGTATTTTGTCAAAATTTTTAACATTAAAATCAACAACGTCATTATAGCTTTCTTGTTTATTGATTTCTTGTTCTGCTATTTCACTAGTTACTTTATCTCTTTGTGATTTAGTTAATTTGGCAGATTGTTCTTGTTTTTCTTTTATCTTCTTCTGCTTTTCTCTTTCCATTATCTTTTTACGGACACCAGCTTTAACATTAAGATTATTCTTTTTATATTTGTTCAAACTAACATGGGATATGCTCTCATCATAATGATCATCCAGATAATCAGAAACATATCTTCCACTAAAACCAGATAATAATAAATTAACTATTTCATTAAAATGAGGTGATGCCTCAATTTTATTTTTTCGTACCATAATACCTATCCCGATAATAAACTTTCCTATTGGTAAACACTGGAAAATGTAAATGGTAAAACTTTCCATTGGTAAGTTTCCAAAAAAGTTTTTAAAATGTCAAGTGATGGAGTTGCACCACCATAAAAATAATAACCACATTCTAGTAGTGGAAATAAAAATCTAAACTACTCTTAACATAAAGTAATTCAATATATAAATGTGGAAAAATAAAAAAAAGAGGGAAAAAAATTTAAAGGACTTTAATTAATCTACATTTTTTTTATAATCTGAATAAATGTGTGATTAGTATAATAGCTATACTTATTATAAATGATATTATATATCCTTTTATGAAGTCTTGTTCTTTGTTTCTGCCTTCGTTCTGTGATAATGATACATTTAGTTCAGTTATTTTCTTTGATAATTGATTGATGCTTTCTTTTAATTCTTTTAGTAAATTACGGTCATCATTTTGTCTTTCTTCAATCCTTGTGATTCTTTGTTCTTGATGACAATAATCATGATGATTAGGATAATATGTTTGAGGTTTCTTTTTATCCATATATTATCATTCCATTGTTGTATCATTATCGTTATTGGTAAGTATGTTACTATTATTTTTCTCATTCCATACTTGTATTAAAAGGAATATTACTGCAGAAACAACACCCACGACAGCAGATGATGTGGTTTCACTTACAGCGAAATATCCTAGTACGGGCATAAGGATTAATCCAACATAACTAGAAATTGTTGCTTGATTGAAATCCATGAATATTCACCTCCTACCTATTTATTTTATTTATAATTAGTGAATCTTAGAATTTTTTTTATGAAAAGAAAAAAGTGAATATTAAAAAAAAGTGAACGATAAAAAATGTAATGAGGAGATCCCCCATTATTAAATCATTTTTTTAAGGAGAAAATTTTGTTGTATTTTTGAAAGAAGATAAAAAAGAGGAAAAAATATAATCTTTTTTTAGGGGGTTACTATATAAAAAAATAAAAGAAAAAAAATTATATTGTTAAAAAAATATTTTTTTTCTTCCTATTATTTTGATAAAAGGACACAAATAAAATAAAAAAAAGCAAGAAAAATAAGAGAAATTATTTTTAATCTACTTTAGGAGAAAAAATATATATCTTTTTTTTAGACCCCTTTTTTTTATCTTCTTCAATATATATAAGTGGAAAAATAGGGGCATATCATATATCTTCAAGGAGTATGTAAAATGAATAATTTCTTAATAATACTAAACCACAATCATAACAGAATATTTCATCATGGTTATGATCATAAAGAATATGTCCACTATGACATTCAGGACATTCTTCAAATAAATCTGTCTGTTGCATTTTACTACTATTAAAAATAAAAATTCACCCTTATATAAAAAAAATAATGTTCATATACTTAAATAGATTAGCAGACGATGTTAAAAGGATTGTTCTCCCTTTTTAATAGGGAAGGGGAAAGGAGCATAAATGATTGAAAAAAGATTAGGTTTAATCTTTTTTTTATTGTATAAATAAAAAAAGAATAAAAAATGTCCCTTATCTCTTATAAACATGTTAACTACCATTACATTCTCTGCATTTTGAGTTAACGGGATTTATTTAAGTCTTTTTATTCTTTAATTTATTTTTTGTGCATAAAAATAATATACTATAGATTCAAAATTAAATTTTATAAAATTTTATGTTCAAAAAAAAAATATTAATTACAAATTTTTATTTTCAATATAAATTATTATAGAATTTTTAAAAATATTGTTTTCATTGTTTTTCTTGTTTATAAGAAAAGGTCCCAAGAAAAAATTATACAATATAAAAAAAATGATTTAATCTTTTAAAACCATTGTGTTTTTCCCTTCAATATATAAAAGTGGAATATTAGACTATAAAAAAAAATAGCTATTAAAAAAAAGATAGAATTATTAAAAAAAAATAGTGGATAAGTAAAAAAAAGGATTACAATGTAAACCTAAAAAAAAGATATTATTACATGTTTATATGGTTAAAGGAACAGTTAAAAACACATCAACATAGATAATGCCAAGCAACTTTATATATATTTTATAACTCTTAAGGAGAAATTTGAAAAATAAATGATATAAAACGATTTAATGTTTATTATTTTTTTAAATAAAAAAAAGATATAAAAAAAATATTATATACCCCTTTTTTTAGGTTTTAATCACCCTATTTTTAATCCCACATATGTACTTATCCAATTTAAAGATTGTGAACCAAAGATAAAAAAAAATTCAAATTTATGTAAAAAAATAAAACTTATAAAACCTTAAATTTTACACAAACATTTTTCTTCATCTCCAATATATAAAGGTGGAAAAATAAAAAAAAAATAAAAAATTAAATTTTAAGCCTTTCTTTTATTTTCTCATATTCACGTTGATGGAAATAAGGGTTTTTTTCAATAAGTTCTGTGATCAGATTATTATTTTCATCAAATAATTGTGTTCTTCTAATTTTACCGGAAATCTGACTCCAATCCCCAAAGTCATTAGTCTCCGCATAATCAATTATAAGAAACCATCCATTTGGGAATGTGTGATTTTCCCCCATATTATCGAACATAATATTACTTATTTTCTTCATTATATTAACCTCTTAAAGTTTTATATAAAAAAAAATTTATATATTTATTATTATTTCAATTTTAATTTAAATGTTTTTCTTATAATTTTAATCTTTTTTTCTCATTTTCAATAGCACGATACTCCCTACCAAAATCCTGATGACGATGCTTACTAAGAAACCCAGTACCCAAAGGAGGCTTCTCAGTATCACGAACAATCAAAACACCATCACGGATAAGCTTCCTCCTCCTACGCTGATATGCAGCCTTCTGCTCACGAAGAGCATTACGACGACACTCATCACTACAATACATCACACGATTCGGCAATTTACTTTTATCAAAAGGCTTACCACAATAACTGCATTTCGCATTGTAGTGAACATCTTCCTCTAATGTTAATTGCACAGTAGATATCATAAGTCATCAAAGTATTTTTGAATATAATTCATCAATCTTATTCTCATAAAATCCGATTAAATGATTAACCATATATAATTGATTATCATTTAAATCCTCAGATTTTTTCCTATCCTGCAATTCCTCCACCTTTAAAGTGTAAAAGGAAATTACAGCCTTAATAGCTTTTAGTTCATTAGACATGTTAATCTAAAACTTTATCTAGTCTCTTCTTCAACTCAACCTCTAATTCACCTAATTTATCCTCATAATACTTAACTGTATCATAATCATCTAATTCTTCAAATTCAATAGCTTGAATTTCCTGATTTAAAAGATTCATACATATAACCTTCTATTCCTTTAAATATTTTATCATCCATAATTTAATCATTCATTTTAACAATATCACGGTTATCATCAATAAACTGCAGATTCAATGCACCTGCCTCACAAACCATATAACATGATTCACACCACGTGCATTTTGATGGATCTGTGAGAATGAGGAAATTATATTCCTCATTCTTATCAAGGCATTTGCCCTCACAGACAGAAACACATTCATTGCAGTCTTCCCTACATAAACTCTGATTGTAGTATATTATCTTAGTCATAAAATTCTACCAACCCTACTGCTTTATTCTTCCAATAAGTAATTCCAAATCTTTTAATGCTTCATTATAATCATCAGATTCAGAATTGTGCCGCCTCATTTCATTATAAACTTTCTTAATGATTGCCACGTCATAATTTGTTAAAATCAAACTTCCACACCTCCTCAATCATGCCTTTAAAACCTTTATTCAACATTCATTTAAACCCAGCATCTTCAAGTAACTCAATAATTTCCCTCTCATAATTCTCTACTTTCTCTTTTTTAAGTGAAATCGTGTCAACTAACTTTATCCTATCCGCGAAACCCATATAAGACATCTGAATGTATAAATTAATTATTTCCTCATTGGTTTCTTTAATTTTTTTCAAGTTATCTATAATTTGTTCATAAATTGTAGCCATTTAAATTAACCCCTTTTAACATTTTTTTATGGGAATAATATTCCATCAACAGTTTTGATAACATTAACATTTAACTCTAGACGATCTATCATCTCATCACCAATATACCGGATAAATGTTAAAATTTCACCACCGAACTCAACTTTACTGATTATATTGCATCTCTTTAAGTGAATAATTCTACGACTATGTTCCGTGGTAATAATTATTGCCTGGTATCTTCCAGACTGAATATATTTATTAATGCTTTCATAGAGTTCTTCACCTGTAACTTGCCTCGCCTCAACCATAAGTATTCACCTCTGGATAGCAGCAAACAATAGTACTGAAAATATTATTGCAATACTAAACGTTTCTAACATTGCTTTAATTATCATATTACAATCACCCGATGTCGGATTAATCTTCTTTTATTAAACTCATTACAAAATTTCTGTGGAGAAGTATTTACTGTTAAAAAATGATGTTTTTTAATACAATAACTACTCCCTCCAAGTTTACAATTGTATTTACAATCTGTGCAGACAGTCCTGTTTTCCTTATATTTAATACCATCCTGATTAACATACATACCCAATCACTTTACTTTATTTAAATCATTAAGTAGCTCTTTTTTAACATACGCTCCAATCTCACGGCGAACTTCTGATTCACCACCCAAACGATTAAAACTGTCTGGATTAAAACTTAACAATTTAAACTTATCCCCATATAATTCAACTTGCTCATCCGGTTCAACTTCCCTATAAATAATACTGAAGTTCTGCAGATCTAGAAAAACATCATAATATCTTTCATCATATACAGCAGCAGTTAAAACCTCAACAATATTTTGTATTTTATTGTCCCGTATTTTCTGTAACTCATGTTCAATTTTTTCAACATCCATTTGTACCGTCTTCTTTCACTTATTATAAAATAATCAAAAATCCTTATGGATTTCTAACCAACCAAAACAATCATTCAATAAAGCTCATTTCTATAATTTTCAATCCTCTAAATTTTTAATTAAAATTTAACAATTGTTTTTTAGTTTTTTAGTTTTAGTTTAGTAGTAGTAGTAGTAGTAGTAGTAGTAGTAGTAGTAGTAGTAGTAGTAGTAGTAGTAGTAGTAGTAGTAGTAGTATTGTCAGACATTAATGTCAGTCATAATAAAATATCCATATTAACCAATGTCTGACATTTGCCGGTAGAATGTCTGACATGGCTAAATATATACTCTCAGAAATGTCAGTCATTGATGTATGACATAATCAATAACCCTTTCTTTAAAAGTATCATAATCCAAATTTGATTGATTAGAATATTTAAACATACAATCTTGAACATTAGGCTTATTAAAAATAGCTTCATTCTGATTATTAATACAATAACCATTATTAACAAGTACAGAAGCCATTCTACTAATTAAATCATCCTCTAAAGTTTCTTGTTTAGATTTATTCCGTAACTTCCATACTTCATTGATCTCATTTAATCTGTTGTTAATTTCATAAGCCCTGGAATCAAGTTGAGTTTGCTCAAGTTCAAGTAATCTTTTTTCTGCAAGAAGTCTTTCATCATGATTTCTCATAATTTCACAGTACTTCGCAATTGCATCACTAGAAGTAATATTATGATCCTTCAAGAACTGTTTATCTTCACCAGTAATACGTGCAGTAGTCCTAAAATTCTTTGGCATTTTCATTTAAAGACCCCTCTTCTAAAATCTCTTTTTCTAACTTGTTAATTTTCAATTCTAACCAATTAATGTTAGTTTCATTGAGTTCTAATAATAATTCCATTTTCTTAATGTTCAAATCAGCTTTTTCAGAATTATACTCAATACATTCCTCATTAATTTTTAAGATCTCTTGCTCCAATTTTTTACATTTAATTTTCTCTGAAATAATTGTCTGAGCTATTTTAACTGCATCACTAACAGGAATTCTACTACTTTTAACAACCCTTAAAAGATTATCCTCAATCACCATAAAAACCCCCACTTTTTTTTAGAATGTTAATTGTATGTCCCCATCCTTGCTTGGATTCTGAAAATCCATTTTGGACAAGAAGATTATTGCTGCTAGCATATGTTTGCACATATACTCACCATAACCTGGCTTTTTGCTGTAGTGGTAATTTTGGCATGTGCAGAACCATAAACCGTTCTCATTGCAATGCACAACATTAGGTCCTGTCGGGTCTGTTGAAGGGAATTCTACCTCAACAGTATCCTCGGATATGAAAGTTACAACCGCATCCTTCACAAGCTTGTTCGCCCGTTTAAAAAGACGGGATGGAGGGTTATAGTGATCCATCCACATCACCCTCCTTTATTGTTCTGCATTTTTCAGTCTCAACATCATATTTCCCGTCTATGCATGTGCATAGATACTTCTCATTAACCATGCTGTTTACTTTCATGATTAACTTGTTCGGTTTCGCATTGTCCTCGTTAATTATTACCTTCATGTCTGCCTGCCCGATGAAGATAATATTCAATCCTGATTGCTGGAGTTTACGGAAGATCTTTGCACCATTAGAGGCTCTCTCGGAATATTTGGATAATCCTTTTCCCTGACCAACCAACAATTCAAATAAACTGCTAATTCCATCAATGATTATAGTATCATAATCATTGTTTTTTGCTGCAACTTCACATATGATTTCAACTACTTTCTTTGTTACACGTATTGAATTATTACAATCCTCTAATGTGATTAAAGGAACAGTAGTGAAGTTGGTGTCATCCACGTCAATGCAGACGGGATTCAATCCATTTTGCCTGCAATATTTCTCGGCGAAAGTGGATTTACCACTCCCGTCATACCCATATATAAGCACTTTTTTTAATGTGTTTTCAGCATTCCTTTTTTTGAATTCTAACATGGTTTAACCCCCCCTACTTATTTTTGTAGTCGGCAATATTGAGCAATAGCTGGTTCAAAGAGACCGGAATAATATTTCTTCATGGTCTCAATCAAACTTGCTTGGCTTATAGGATAGTCTTCAGCTATTTGTCTTGTTGATTCTCCTGATTGTATTCTTCTATTTATTTCAAGTATCTGTGGAATCTTAAGACGAAATACGTTACATTTTCCTTGCAATGTTCCTTCCTCATCAAGGCATCTGTAGACTGCCGGGTCCTGACTGCATCTTGATTTAGTTTGTGTCAAGATGGTTTTGCTTGATTCCATTATCTTCATTGTTCGTTCAATAGTGGATTCCATCTAATCACCTTCTTTTTTATAAAGGCGGACAGGCTGCCTTTCAGCAGCCCTGCAACCTTTCCTATATTCATAGGTAATCTCTCTTAAAAAATCATCAATCCTGAGGCATAACCGATTTTTGAGGTTCTTAATCATTCATAATCACCTTCAAAATCCACTCCATCAATGTTCCCTTTCCGGAAACTTTCTTCAAACCTGGAGTCCCCTACCCATTCGTAAAGGGTATTTGTTCTTACTCCTCTCTCAAACCCGAGACAGTATGCTTTGAAGTGATTCATAAAGAATCACCCCCCTCATGTTCCCTTATCATCTCATCCAAATGATCTTCAAAAATCATCTGGATGAAGTTAAACTCCTCATCAGGTATACTTGGATATAATTCCTCGTATATGCTTGATGGGTCGTTGAAGAGTAAATCCTCGATTGGTGTTTCATCAAGGAATACTGGTTCATCATATTCTGGGTGATCATAGACTGTAATCATATAATCACCTCAGGTGTAGAAGTAGTTTCTCTATCGTATTTCTGCAATGCAATTGTGATTGCATTGTCTACTAATTTTTTTAGGTCCTCCTCAGTACAAATAAAACCATTTATACTGGAGGAATCTCCTTTACAAATTCTCTCCATATTTTTCACATTCCATTATCTTTTGAAGAAATTAAGCTGCCACTTAATTTTTCTTCTTAATTTATAATTGTTTTATATAATATATAAAAGTATCTATTTAGGTATATATTTTAATAGTTATTTATTTATATACTTGAATACAAATATAAATAGTAATATAAATAAAAAGGGGAGTATGAAAATGTTTGAATATACCTCAAAAATTAATTATGCAAATCCTAAAACAAAATCATTAAAAGTAGGATTGCCAAAAGAAATAGTTAAAATTTTAAAAGTAAAACCTGGTGACACAATGAAATGGTCAGTTGAGGTTAAGAATGATAAAATTTATGTAATAGCTTCAAAAGATTTGAATAAATAATTACATAAAAATATAAATATAATAGTAAACAAAATTAGTAATGGTTACTATTAAAAAAATATTTTTCACATTCCAATGTAAATATACTTTTTTTGCATATGTAACCAATCATTAGGTGATTGGTTATTAGCTGCCACTAAAATCAATCATTAACCTAATGATGTACATATATATTAAAACTATTTTTTAGAAATTTTACTCATTTTTTTTATTGTATTCTTCTTTTTATTCTTTTTTGGGGCTCCTTTTTATATTTTTATATTATTATTATATTATTTTTATTATTTATTTTTTCTTTTTTTATATTATTTTTTTATCTCATTGAGTTTGGTATTACTACTTTCCCGTCGGGATCTACTGCTCCATTATCAGTATATTTAATGTATCCTCCTGTTTGTGGTGAATAATGGTATCCTTGTTCTTCATATGATTCACTGGATTCTCCATTATTATTGTTATTGTTATCTTCACTATTACCATCATTACCATTATTAGTATTTTCTTGGTTATCTTCTGATATTGTAGTGTTGTTTATGGTATTGTTAAGTGTACTATTATTATTGTTGTTTGTGGTGTTGTTGGTGGTTGGTTCGTGTGTGTTTATATTGTTTATTATGAATGCACATGTACATATTATTGTTATTGTGCATATGATGGCTAGTATCATGTATATTTTATTATAATTCATAATCTTTTACCCTCCCTATTATTTTATATTTTCAACTTCATCCATTAAATGATCATAATCTGATTTGAATTTTTTATCTTGGATTGTTCTGTATAATTCATATTCTTTAGTGACTTTTTGTTTAGCTTTTTCACTACTAATTTCACCTTTACCTTTAAGTTGTTCATATTCATAGAACTCTAAAAAATCATCTAATTTTTTACTCCAATCTTTCATCGACATTGCTTTATGTCTTTTTGCTTGGTTTTCAGCATAATCTAGATACATGTTAACAATATTGTTTAATTCAGATAATTCATTTTTATTTAAATAGTTTTTTGCTATAATAGTGTCTTTTTTAATGATTTTACCATAAGGGGCATTACTCCAAGTGGTTAATCCCATATTATCTTTGTTATGGTCAGCTCTGCTTGAAATAATTTCGGCTGCTGTTTGATTTGTTACAGCATAATGTAGTTTATTTTGTATTGTTGCATAAAATTCTTTAGCTATTTCTGAATTAGAATTATAATCATAACTGCATTCCGCGAATAAATCTGTTACTTTCTGGTAGAATCTTCTTTCACTTGCTCTTATTTCTTTGATTCTTTCAAGTAATTCGTCGAAGTAATCTTTTCCAAATATACCTCCATTTTTTAGTCTTTCATCGTCAAGTACAAATCCTTTTATCATATACTCCTTTAATATTCTGTTTGACCATTTTCTGAATTGTGTTGCTTCTTTACTATTTATACGGTATCCTATTGATATGATTGCATCAAGATTATACCATTTTTCAGGTCTACCACCTTTTTTAGAGTTTAGAAAGGAATCCTTTCTAAACTCAGTATAATCTTTAAATAATTCATTTTCATTTATACTTACTTCATTTTCAATAAGTTCTCCTTCCTGTATAATATTACTGAAATGGATTGATATATTTTGTTGTGTTGTCCCAAATATCTCTGAGATTACTTTACGGTTAGCCCATAATGTATCTTCACCAATTATAAAGTTTCCTTCAACTGCACCGTCTTCACTTTGATATAATAATTTTTTTGCATATAATGGCTGTTTTTCCATTTTATATTTTACCCCCCATAATGTATTTTATAATATGAAAATATTTTTAAATTGGACGTTATTTTAAGTATAATCCTATAAAAAAAATTAGTTAAATAATATTTTTCGTCCTGTATAAATTATATGTTGTTCTACTCTTATATATTTAACTATGCATTCAGAAAAAGCAGATTATAAAATAAAAAAGTTCAATAAAAAAAGAATATAATATGCTATTGTTCAAGTAGAAAAAATGAAACACATAGGATTCAATTTTCCACGTTCAAGAACATATAGAAAATGTTAGAATACTGTTCAAAAAAAAATAGAAATAAAAATAGAAGACAAGAACACTAACCTTTAAAATTATCAATAGAAACAATGACAAAATAAATATAATATAATAAATTTGAAAATTCATATTTTCCACTATTTTTAGGACCTATTGAATTTAAAATACCTAACTCTTGCATACGTGATAAAAAATCAGTGAAAACATTTTTTTCTTTTTCATTTAAATATTCATTAATTTCAGATTTTTTAAAAGAAAATTTCTTATAATTACCTAATTTTAATAAAATATTTTCATAATATTCACTTTTTATTTGATTTAAAATAGGTCTAATTTGTTTATTTCCTATTTCCTTAGATGCATCAATTACTCCAAGATATGCTATATCTTCATTAATTAAATTATCTTCAGCATCCCAAAATACAGAATCCCCTATTTGTTGCATCATTAATGGCAAACCCATTACAAAATAAGTTATTGTATTTAAAGCTTCTTCTTCTAATTTCATATTTACACTATCAAAAGAATCAATGAAAAAATCTTTAACATCATTATCATTTAAACTTTGGATTTTTTCATGATTAAAAATTCTACCAAAGGAAGGTTCTATCCTAACTAAATTATCAAATTTTTCAGGGTATCCTGCAAATAATACATATAATGGTAAATTAAATTGATTAACTTCTATACTGTCTACAAAATTTTTATACCAATCAACAAATTCATTTGATTCTGATAATCCATTAATATCATCAATAATTAAAAATATTCCCTCATTTTCAGGTAAATCATTGAGAATATCTCTTAATTTATATGCGAAATTTTTTCTTAAGTCTTTAATAATTTTTTCATTAGGTTTAAATGTAACTTTTGTACCTTTGATTTCAATACTTTCAATTTCTCCAAATAAATTTTTTATTTTATCTTTTAAAGATTTTCGAGGAATTTTATTTATTAAACCTTCAAATATATTAATGATTAATGAATTTAATGAATTGTTTCCTTTATTAGAAATATATATTCCAATCATATTAAGTTCTGTTTCAACATAAGTTTTTACAAATTCTGCTAATGATGTTTTTCCCATTCCCCTTTCACCAGTTAAAAAGAAATGCTGTGTATCTCCTTTTTTAGCTTTATTAACATATCGCAATATTTTTTTAATACTACTATGTCTTCCTTTAAAATTGTCAGGAGTAACTGGTTTTCCTGGTTGGAAAGGACTTTCTCTATCAATATCAAATTCAAATTTAACCATTTTATTATCCCCATTTATTTTAATTTTGTTCTTGTTATTATTTATAAATTTTTATTGATATAGATCCAAAAAAATATTCTTAAAAAAACAAAAAAATAATTAAAGGTGAATACAGATACAGAAAATATTAAAATACTGTTCAAAGTAAAAATCTAAAACAAAAAAGTAAAAATAAAAAAATTTAACATATACAAATTTTTTTTATCTATATAAAATATTTATTGATGATGACATGTATTTTGATCATGAAAATAAACAAGTTTTGAAGTTTAAAAATAGAAAAATTAAAGTACAGAAATTATTAGATAAACAAAAAAAATAAATTTACCTAAAATTCTTTTCTGCAAATATTCTTAATTTATGTTAAACCCATTCTTTTTTCAATTTTAAGAGTATCATAATATTCTTCTGCATCCGGTTTTTCTACAAAACTATGGACGGCACCTTTATTTTCTTCAACAATCTGTTTAACATCATCCATACTTATGCGGAAGAACTCTTTACGTTTATTAACTTTATTTACTCTTTGCTTTTCAAAGCGTTTATGTAATTCTGATTCTAATTCATATGCATCTTTACTGAAAATAAAAACATGAGTATCATAACGAAAAGGAACTGATGCAGATGATAATTCTCTAATACGATCCTCAGGATTATCTCTACGAGTAACACCTATCTTAAATACTCCTTTACCAAATGATCCAATATTTGATATTATATATACATATCCCGCTCCTGGTTTTTCTTTCCACTCATTAATTTTTTCAATTTCTTCATTATTCTTATTTAATGCTTGTTTTAATTTTTCAATCTCTGCTTGTAATTTTGATTTTTCTTCCTCTGCAGAATTAGTCATCTGTTTTTTTATTTCTTCAATCTCTTTATTTAATTTATCATTTTCTTTATTAAATTTATTTTTTTCTTTCTGTAATTCTTTTTGAATCTTTTTCTCTTCCCTTTCTCTTTCACGAGCCTCACGAAGTAGTTCTTTTTCTTCTTGTTTTTTAACTTCATATTCATAAGCTAAATGTAATTCATCCATTTTAAGATTAAGATAATGTGTTGTGATTTTAACATTTACTTTATCATTCAATTTATTAAGTTGACCAAATGACTTCCTTAATCTTTTCTCAGATTGTTCAATATTGGAATGTTTAACTTTATTTATAATAATCTCAGATTCAAGATTGAAAGAACGAAGTATTTGCTTAATATTTGAATTAGTGAATGATTTCCCTTTATTTTTATCCCCATCAATTGTCCATTCTTTCACACATATTGCAGCAGTTTTATCTTTAATCATCTGTTTTTGTTCTTTACGAATAGCATCTAATCTTTCCTTATATGATACCGCATTTACAAAATTATAATGTGGTTTATATAAACCATAAGATTGCATTTCTATTTCATCTTCATCATTAACTATTTCTTTTTTTAAACTCTTGATTTTAATAGTTAATTCATTATATTCTTTCTGTTTATCTTCTAATTTATAATCAAGAGCCATTTGTTTCTGTTTATCTAATTTATCATATTTTTCATTTAAATTATTTAATTTATCAATCTTATCTTTTATCTGATTATCTACTTCATTTATTCTTTCTTTTTCTAATTGATCTAATTTTTCATCAATGTTATCTAATTCTTCACGTTTATCTTTTAATTTTTCATCAATTTCTTTTTCTTTATCTTTCTCTAATTTTTCAAGTTTTTTATTGATATTTCTTATTTCTTCTCGTTTAGTGTTTAAACGATTGTCAAGAAATTCTTCCCTTTTTTTAGACTTATTATAAAGAAAATATGTTCCTAAAATTATTAATGGAATCCCAATAACCATTCCATATATAGTGCATGATAAGATTATTCCAATTATTATTAATATTAATCCTTTATTTTCTTTTATATTCATACTCTATTTACTCCTTCATATTATTTTTTTTATATTATATAATTTATTAGGGAATAATATTAATAATTTTTTAAATGAAATCTGCAGTTAAAAAAAATTAGTAAAAATATAAAAATAAAAATTTAAAAACAGAAATAATTCAAAAAAAATATAAGAAAGTAGTATGATAAAATTAGTCTTATTCTAATTTTTTAAAGATATTAAAAATTTCATTAACAGTATTTTCAGTTTTGATAATATTATTTTCATGAAATTTAGAATCATAATCTGCATTATTTCTATATCTTCTTAGTTTATTCAGACAATCAGATAATTCAGACTCATATTCACTGTTAGAATTTTTTAAACATTTAATTAATGTTATATGAACATTATTATGTCCAAGAGGATAATATTTTTCTTCAAAATAATTTTTACTTAAATTAAAACAAGCATAATAATAACGACCAATAGCCGACCTTTGATATTCTTCATTATCAGAATATTCTTTTAAATGATTTCCTACATCATAAAATTTATTCCAATCAAAAGTTGCCATTAATATTCACCATAAATCTATAGATAAAAATTGTTTAATATCATCATTATATAATTTTAAATTTCTTATTTTTTTATTAATACTTTTTAATTTACCCCATTCTTCATTAAATAAATCATTAGGAACTTGAACATAGATTACTATTTGATTAAATTCTTCAATTTCAGAATCAATATTAAATTCCATACAATAATTATAATAAGGATAATATTTTTTAAGTAATTCTGTTACTTCATTAATTAATTGTATAATATCTAAATTTTTTAAAATAAAATCTTTTATTTCATTTTCATTTAGTAACTTATATGGTTTTAATGTTTTTATAATTGTAGGATAATTTGAGGAGTTGTCTGCTTTATAATCGTTAAATATATTTTTAAAAGGATTATAATTATTTTTAAAAAGATTATTTTTATTATTTTTTAATAATTCAATCATTTGTTTCCTCCTCCATTTCATTTTCTAATTTTTCAGTAATTGCATCCTTAAATTTTTTCCATATTAAATTATTCATCAGTTTTAATTCATCAGGAATTTCATTAATGGTGTTAAAATTATTACTTACACATGTGAAATCTAATATGAAATCTTTATCAAATTCAGGATTAGGATATGCAGGATTAAATAAACCATACTGTAAATCCAAAAGATATCCATCCTCAACGATTGAAAATTTAGTTAATGTTTGAACAAATTTCTGATTATTATTTAACCTATTTATATTTTTACTAAAATAATTGGAGTTTATACATTTTTCGAGTTCTTTAATAGACTTACCGGAAATCTGATTGATGTATCTTAAATCTAAAAATTTTAAATCTATTGGGGAGTAATCTTTTAAAGCAGTTAATAATATAATAATATCCTCTAAAAAATATCTGAAATGTGTATAAGCATTATTTTTGTAATGAAGAATTAAACTTGTTGCTGTTAATTCAACTTGCTTATTTTTTCTTTATTAGTGAATACCCATATTAAATTACCTTCTTGTGTAATTTCAGTAGGATTGCCTGAGTTAATATCTATTCCTATGTTAAATTCATGACTCTTTTTAATTGTAACATTAGGATAACTTTTAAATATTTTTTTCCGAAATGATTCTGCAGCTTCTTTATTATTACCTGATAATTGAAGAATATTTGAAAATTTTATTCGAAAAATGACATCAGTTAAATAAGGATATCTATATTTTACTCCCTTTTTCATGAAATTTTTCTCCTTTATTATATTTTTAAGTATTAAATAATTTTATTATTATCTATATTTTTTATATTTATTATAATTTTAGTTAATAAATATAAAAAATTATTCTTAAGAAAAAACAAAATATTTATATATTAGTTAATACATACTATAGTATAGGAAGTAAAAAGGAGGTGAAAAAATTAGTGAAAATGTATATCAATGGATTACAATAATCTTAATGTTAATTGAAATTGTAATCCAGGAAAAAAATAAGAGGGATTAAAATCCCTTTCTTATTTTTAATTTTGTTTTCACTATTATATATAAATATCTAAAAAAAATAGAATAAAAAATAAAGGAGGTAAAAAGATAATATGAACTATTATTTAATATTAATAATATTATTATGTATAATACTTACATTACAAAGCATAAACTTATACAATAATAACAAACAAGATAAAAAAACAAGTATTATAACAATAATCATAAATTTAATAATTATAATACTAACAATACTACAAATAATAGGATAAAAAAACAATTTTTTTTATCCTATATTAAAATGGAGGATAAAATGAAAAATACTGCAATACAATTAAGTAAACCTTTTGCAGAAGAGTTAAAAATAGCCAAAGGTGAATACACCTATGAAGAATATTTAAAACAATTGATACCTGGATACCTTGAGGATGTTGAAAATCACCGTGAGCCTACTGCATTCACATTAAATAATTATAATGCCAATGCAGAAACTACTGAAACTGAATATGTGTCTTGGAGTAGATTAAAAAGTGTATCTAAGGGGACAGAATGGAATAATGATTCTGAAGCATTCGCATATACTACTGCAAAAAAGATACTTGAAACTAATGATACTATACTTGTATTATTTCAACATGTAATCGATAATGAAGTGGTGGATAGGAATGTTGAGGCATTCCATTACTTCCCTTAATATCTTATTTTTTTTATTCTATCTGTTTTAGTATTTCTTCTACTGCTTTTTGTGCTTCTTTACGGATATTCTCTTTAATTTCATGGTTTTCTTTTTCGAGGTATTCTGATTTGTCACGGAGCATATTGTTTTCCTCAGTTAATGTTTTGTTTTTATAGTTTTCATCGTGTATTGTTACATGTTGCATGTTTTCTATGTATATTTGTCGTAGTTTTGTTGGGTTTTCGTAGAAGTATGATTCTCTTATTTCTGATTTTCCTCTTCCTTGAAGTTCATCCACATAATCCATACCAATTGCATCTTTAAGGTGGCTTGCATGGTATTTTCTTAGCATGTGTGGTCTTAGTCTACGGTATCCTGGTCCTGCTGAACCCAGTTCTAGGTCATTATTTATGTTTTTATAGGTAGTGTATACTGTTGTTTTGCTCATATGGAATAGTTTCATTTCATCGTCTATTTCTATTGTTTTCAAGTATTTTAGAATAGCTGAGTTTGCTTCTGGTGTTGTGAATGTATAGAAATATTTGTTTGTTTTTTGTCTTTTGAGTTTCCATGTACCAATAATATCTTTTTCATAGTCCCACAATTCTTGGATTTGCTCTGTTACTTTTGTATGCTTTGAGTGGTAATCGGATGTTGCATTGAGAAAGTCTTTTAAAGTAAGGTTTAATACATCGACTATGGTTAATCCTGAGCTTATGATGAGTAGTGTTAATGCTTTCATTCTTATTGGCATGTAATCTAATGCTTTCTGTAGTTCTTTCTGTGTTGGGATGTCGTCATAACTGATGACTTCGAAATTATCGTTTAATCTGACTGGTATTTGGTTTATTTCTACTTCATATGCCCTGTATGTTGCACAGACGGTGGTGTAATATTTTTTTGCTGTTCCTTTTCTATATTTGCTGTTTAGGTATTCTTTGTATTTAATTAGATATTTTCTTAGTTTTCTATTTCTCCAACTGATGTTTGATTCTTCCTCATCAATAGCTTCTTGTATTAATTCTTTTATGTTTTTATTTAAAAAATCTGTATAGGAATCAATGGAAGTATTATAATTTTTTATTGTGTTTGATCTTAAATTTTTCATTTGGATTATCTCATCTATGACTTCTTTGTTTTCCTCACATTTCATTTTCTTTAACTGTCCCCTTTAACATTTTTTTTATAAACTATTACTATTTTATAGTATAAATTATAAAATTAAATTCATAGAGTATATGAAAAGTAATTGTTTTTTTATATTGAAATGTACGGAACTAGAACAGGTTTTTAATGTCTTT